>RBKG01000242.1 GCA_003640335.1 Porphyromonas sp. | reverse complement strand
AAATGAGGGATTAGAGATAATTCTGTAAATTTGCACTCATATAGATAAATTAGATATAGAATACCATGAATATATCCTACGATTGGCTACGAGAGTATGTGCAAACAAATCTCACGGCAGAGGAACTGTCTAAGGCTCTGACTTCGATAGGTCTAGAGACAGGCGGTGTAGAAGAAGTAGAGTCTGTCCCAGGCGGACTTAAAGGCTTAGTTATCGGTCAAGTGCTTACTTGCGTTGACCACGAAAATAGTGACCATCTACACGTTACGACTGTCGATATAGGAGCAGAAGAGCCTCTTCAAATCGTTTGCGGTGCACCTAATGTAGGTGTTGGTCATGCTGTGGTGGTGGCAACTATTGGCACTGTACTTGGGCATGGCGAAGAAACATTTACTATTAAGAAGGGTAAAATCCGTGGGGTTGAAAGCTTCGGTATGCTATGTAGCGAAGTAGAGATTGGTGTCGGTCATGATAATAGTGGTATTATCCTATTGCCTCTAGATAAGGTGCGTATAGGTATGCCCGCTGCAGAATACTTCGGTGTGCGTACAGACGAGGTTCTAGAGGTTGATATAACGCCTAACCGCATCGATGCTACGAGCCATTATGGTGTTGCTCGTGATGTGGCTGCCTATCTAACGCAGAATGTCACCCCAACAAAGGCTACACTTCCAGAGGTTAAGAGCCTAGCAAACGGAGCCTGCCCCGTAGAGGTAGAGATTACGGCTCCACAAGACGTTGTCGCTCGTTATCAAGGCGTCGTGGTGCGTGGCGTAACAGTAGGGGAGAGCCCTGAGTGGTTGCGTTTCCGCTTAGAAGCAATAGGGCAGAAGCCTATCAATAATATCGTAGACATAACGAACTATGTCCTCCATGAATTTGGTCAGCCTCTGCACGCTTATGATGTGGATAAGATTAAGTCTAAGCTAATAGTTGGCTTGAGTAAGCCTGAGGCTAAGGTTACTCTACTTGACCATGTCGAGCATACACTATGCGAGCAAGATATTGTCATCTCAGACGGCTCTGGTAAGCCTGTTTGTCTTGCTGGTGTCATGGGTGCTGAGGATAGTGGAACGACAGAGGGAACAACAAGCATTTTCATTGAGTCAGCTAACTTCAATGCCTCTTATGTGCGTAAGTCTGCCCGTCGTCAAGGTCTAAATACCGATTCGTCATTCCGCTTTGAGCGTGGTCTTGATGCCAACAATACAACATGGGCTTTGGCGCGTGCCGTATCGCTGATATTGGAACTATGCCCAGAAGCAACCGTTGATGGGGGAGTGTATGATTACTATCCAGTGAAGAGCGAACCTTATCAAGTGGAGCTCTCTCTTGATAAGATGGCTAAACTTATCGGTAAAGTTATTCCACAAGAAGAGGTTAAACGTATTCTTGAAAGCTTAGAGATTAAAGTGCTTGCTCAAGAGGGTGATTTGTGGAAACTTGAAGTGCCTAAGTATCGCATTGACGTAACGCGAGATGTAGACGTTATCGAAGATGTTATGCGTATTTATGGTTACAATAACATCGAACTCAGTGGCTATATCCATGCGAATTTGAGTAGCCAAACAGATATTGACCGCTCTTATAAAAGAAAGATACTCATTAGCGAGCAGCTAGTGGGAGCAGGTTTCAGCGAAATCCTATGTAATTCACTTTCAGCTGAGGCTTATTATGAAGGCTTGTCTTCATATCCAACAGAGCGTCTTGTACGTCTATTGAACCCATTGAGTAACGAACTCGGTGTTATGCGTCAGTCATTGCTCTTTGGTGGTCTTCAGAGTATCTCACGCAATCTGCGCAGACAGATTAAGAATATCCACTTCTTTGAATGGGGTAATTGCTACTCTAGCCGAATGGAAGAAGGCTCAACGCCTACAATGGATAGTTATGAAGAGAGCCAGCGTCTAGGCTTGTGGATTTCGGGTGAGCGTGTAAGTGGTAACTGGGCGCACCCCAATGAAACTGTATCGCCATTTGAGTTAAAGGCTCATGTAGAGCATATCCTGCGCCGTCTTGCAATCAATGTAGGATTGCTTCGTTATCAAGAAGTTGAGTGTGATATCTTCGCTGGTAAGTGCCTAGAGATAACAGCCGAAGGCGGACGCCTTCTTGTAGGTCGCTTAGGGCTTGTGAGCAATAAACTCTTAACAGCTGCCGATATTGAACAGCCTGTTTACTATGCCGAACTAGAGTGGAACACGATACAGCGTTTGGCTGAGCGTGCTAAAATCGTAATATCAGAGTTGCCTAAATTCCCTGTCGTGAAGAGAGACCTATCTCTACTTATAGACCAACAAACGAAATTTGTAGAGATTGAGGCTATCGCTTACAAGAGTGAAAAGAAACTCTTAAAGAAGTGTGAACTCTTTGACGTTTATGAGGGTAAAAATCTGCCTGCAGGGAAGAAGAGTTACGCAGTGTCATTCTTCCTTCAAGATGAAACTCAGACGATGAGCGAGAAGCAGATTGAAAGCATTATGAGCAAAATACAGCGTAGTCTAGAGACTCAGCTAGGGGCAAGCCTACGTTAAGATAATTGATTAACAAATAAAGTAATATAAAGACATACTAATGGGAAGAGCATTTGAATATCGTAAAGCACGTAAGATGAAGCGTTGGGGCAATATGGCTCGTGTCTTCACTAAGCTAGGTAAGGAAATTACTATGGCAGTAAAGGCTAGCGGTCCAGACCCAGAAACAAACCCACGCTTGCGTGTGCTTATGCAGACAGCCAAGAAGGAAAATATGCCTAAGGATAACGTTGAGCGTGCGATTAAGAAGGCTACAAGTAAGGACTTTACCGATTATAAGGAAATGAACTATGAGGGTTATGGTCCTTTCGGTATCGCTATCTTCGTAGAGACAGCTACGGACAACACTACACGTACTGTGGCTAATGTGCGCAGTTATTTCAATAAGTTAGGTGGTAGCCTTGGTACTTCAGGTAGCCTTGAATTCCTATTTGAGCACAAGTGCATCTTCCACGTTAATCCTAAGGAAGGAGCAGACCTAGAAGAGTTAGAGCTTGAACTTATTGACTATGGTGTCGATGAGATTGAAGCAGAAGAAGGTGAAATTATCCTTTCTGGTGCATTCTCTCAGAACTCAGCTATCCAGTCTTATCTAGAAGGTGCTGGCTATGAAATCACGTCTGTTGAATTCGTTCGTATCCCTAATGATACTAAGGATGTGACTGCAGAGCAAAGAGAAACTATTCAGAAGCTCCTTGATAAGCTCGAAGAAGACGAAGACGTGCAGAACGTTTTCCATAATATGAAAGAAGACGAGGATGCAGAATAAGGAGCATCAAGCAGAAGCATGTATGTACTCTCTCCCTATGAAGGTTCGCGACTATGAGTGCGACCTTCAGGGGGTAGTCAATAATGCCAACTATCAGCATTACATGGAGCATACCCGCCATGAGTTCCTAGAGAGCTTAGGGGTAAACTTCGGTGAGATGCATGAGCAGGGGCTTGATGCTTATGTTTACAAGGTAACTATCAACTACCGCAAGAGCTTGCGCAGTGGCGATAGCTTTACGAGCATGCTCTCTTGCCGAATGAAAGGAGCTAAGCTTATTTTTGACCAAACTATACTCCATAGTTCGGGCGAATTGTCGGCTTCTGGAGAGGTAGAGATTGTGCTTGTGAAAGATGGCGTGATGACTCGTGGCGAATTTTTTAAGGAGCTATTAGGTCTTTAGAGAGCCATCACCGAGTAAAATAAGCATAAATAGAAACAATAATTATGAGTAAGAGAGCTGTTGAAACTCCTCTTATGCAGCAGTACTATCGCATTAAGGATAAGCATCCTGATGCGATATTATTGTTTCGTGTGGGAGACTTTTATGAGACATTTTCAGAAGATGCTATTGTCGCATCTCGTGTCCTCGGCATAACCTTAACGCGCAGAGCTAATGGGTCGGCTCAGTTTGTTGAGCTTGCTGGTTTTCCGCACCATGCTCTAGATAGTTACCTCCCTAAGCTCGTAAGAGCTGGTCATCGTGTGGCTATTTGTGACCAACTAGAAGACCCTAAGCAAACGAAGAAACTTGTCAAGCGTGGTATCACAGAGCTTGTTACTCCAGGGGTTGTGCTGGGGGATAATGTCCTTTCTGGTAAGGAGAATAATTATTTGGCTTCTGTTTATCTTGACCAAGACCGAGCAGGTCTTAGCCTCTTTGATATCTCCACAGGTGAATTCTTGTGCAGTGAAGGCTCTATCGAACATATAGATAAACTCATAGCAAGTTATCAACCCAAGGAATTGCTCGTTGAGCGTAATCAAAAGTTAGAGGTCGGTAGGCGTTTGTCTTATCGTGGTTTTACCTTTGACTTAGATGATTGGAGCTTTGCTATCGAGTCCAACAAGAAGAAAATCCAAACCCATTTCGGAGTACATAGCCTTAAGGGCTTTGGCGCTGAGCATCTCACTCTAGCTCTGGCTGCGGCTGGTGCTATCCTCAATTATATGGAGCTAACGAGTCATAATGACCTTCAGCATGTGACGACTCTCCGATGTATAGACCGCTCTGACTTCTTGCGTTTGGATGGCTTTACCTTGCGTAGCCTTGAAATTCTTCATCCTATGAATAGCTCTGAGGGTAAGAGCTTACTTGATATTATTGATTTCACCTCTACGCCCATGGGGGGGCGTCTTCTGCGTCGTTGGCTGGTATTCCCTCTGATTGAAGTGGAGAAAATTAGAGAACGTCAAGAGATTGCTCAAGCCTTATTGACCGATGAGAGTTTGAGACGGGATATAAGAGAGCGTCTTGCCATGATGGGGGATATGGAAAGGCTTGCAACGAAAGTCGCTGTTGGACGCATTGGTCCTCGTGATGTGAATCAACTGAAGGCATCGTTAAGTCTGAGTACGCAGATACGTCAGCTTATGCTTGGTCACGAGGCTTCGTCCTTAGATGTCTTGGGTAATAGCCTAGATGATTGCTCCGACTTGTGCGACCTAATTGAGCAGATGCTTCTCCCTGATGCACCTATTGCGCTAGGGCGAGGACCTGTTATCGCTAATGGCGTTAATGCAGAGCTAGATGAATTGCGTCGCCTATCATCGGGCGGAAAGGATTATCTGCAACATATTCAGCAGCGTGAGAGTGAGCAGACGGGCATTCCTTCATTAAAGATTGCCTTTAATAATGTCTTTGGTTATTACATCGAGGTTCGCAATACGTATAAAGATAAAGTTCCAGCTGAATGGATACGCAAGCAAACTCTAGTCAATGCCGAGCGTTATATTACCGCTGAGCTCAAGGATTATGAGGAAAAAATTCTTGGTGCGGAGGATAAGATAGCCGTTATTGAGAACCAGTTGTTTGCCGAGCTTGTACAGGAACTATCCAAGTATATCACGCTCTTACAGCGAAATGCGCAGGCCCTAGCTCAGATAGATTGCTTAGCTTCTTTTGCCGAAACGGCTTCGCTTTATGGCTATGTTATGCCTGAGGTGAATGATAGCAAGGAAATACATATTGAGGAGGGCAGGCACCCCGTGATTGAGAGGCAGTTGCCTTTTGGTCAGCAATACATACCTAATGATGTTGAGCTTAACGATGATAAGCAACAGATTATGGTCATCACGGGTCCTAATATGAGTGGTAAGAGTGCTTTGCTTCGTCAAACGGCTCTTATAACTTTGCTTGCACAAATAGGGGCATTCGTTCCAGCCAAATCGGCAAGAATAGGTATTGTAGATGCTATTTTTACTCGCGTTGGAGCTTCGGACAATATCAGTCGTGGGGAGTCTACATTTATGGTAGAGATGCAGGAGGCTTCTAGCATCTTGAATAATCTTACTCCTCGTAGTTTGATTTTGTTTGACGAACTTGGTCGTGGTACGAGTACTTATGATGGTATTTCTATTGCGTGGAGTATCGTGGAGTACTTGCATGATAATCCACGTGGGCGAGCTAAGACTCTTTTTGCGACGCACTATCACGAGCTAAATGACTTAGAAGAGCGTCTTGAGCGTGTCAAGAACTTTAATGTTTCTGCCAAAGAAGTAGATGGACAGATGCTGTTCCTCAGAAAATTGGTTCCTGGTGGTAGTGAGCATAGCTTCGGTATTCAGGTGGCTCGTTTAGGGGGTATGCCTCAATGGATTGTTAGCCGTGCTAACGATATCTTGGCGCAACTAGAGCAAGATGCTAAGTTGGAATTGTCTGATGATGCTTGTACAGAGGGCTGTGAACCATCTGAAGGCAAGCGCACGAAGCGTCTTAAAGAATCTTCGCTCAAAGATGGCATTCAGTTGAGTCTTTTCCAATTAGATGACCCACTGCTAGAGAATATACGGGATATGTTACTTAAGGTTGATGTAAATAATCTCACGCCATTAGAAGCCTTGAATAAGTTATCCGAGATACAAGCTGTGCTTAAGATGCCTAAGTAGAGTATCTAGACAATATCTTATTCTGATATTCCTTAAGAAAAGGGGCTGGGCAAAATTACTTTTGCTCAGCCCCCTTGTTTGTGTCAAAAGTCTCCTGCTGAAAGTACTTTCTATCAAACAGCGGATTTTGCTGATGTTTTTATTGCTGTGCACTTAAGGGAGGAGTGTGCATCCGAGGAAAAAGTTAGGATACAGGACTCCACATGAGGTTTTCTATCTAAATTTGTAAAACGAGTGTTGCACTTCCTAGTGGAAAATACAGCTAAAGGATAAATACGCACCGGGGGCAATTATTGCTGATGTGCCTTCAAATAAAACGGGAGTGAATAGAGATATCTTTAAGGTTAACCAAGGGCGTGACCTAAAAGGGCAAATGATTCTTGAGGTGCCTGTGCAGGAAGCGAGAATATCGCCAAAGGTATTAGACTACGCGAATGATCACAATATAAAGATTAGAGATATAAAAGGCAAATCCTATAATTAGTTATGAAGACAATATTCAATAGAACCTGGATTGGTAATTACATAAATACAGAAGAAGTAACCCTACGTCAATTAGATGGCTATAACAAGACTCGCTACTCTCGTCGTAAGAATAAGGAGGGGCTGTTAGAACTAGCTTCTCGCGAAGCACATGAGAGGCAGAAGGTTTACTTCGCAACGATTCTCAAGGATGATGACAGCCCCTACTGCGCCATTGAGTCCAATGTGGGATACTTCGGTTTGGATTTCTTGAGGGATAACTACGACGACTATTTGACTTTTCAGTACCATTCTTACCCCGATTATCCCGGGAAGTTATTCCTTAGAGGAATATTCTTGTTTGAATGCAAATCGGGAACAACAGAGAAGCTAAGACGGATAGATTGCTCGTATAATCTTGATGGGAGTTTTCGAAAAGTACTCTATCAGGGAGAAGCTTATGATGGAATATTTGAGATCATAAAAACAGAACATCCCCCATCTCTTCCGAGGAGCTGGAAAAGCTTTGGTTAGATTACCCTAAATTCGGTG
>RBKG01000311.1 GCA_003640335.1 Porphyromonas sp. | reverse complement strand
TTTTGAGGATACCACACATTTCATGCTCTTTACCCTCTTCATCAATAATCGCAGCGCACAGATACATCATACCTCCACACTCAGCTAAAACCTTCCCTCCAGCCTCGGCATAAGCTTTTATTGCCGAGCGCAAATCCGTATTACGGCTCAACTGTTCCAAATAAAACTCAGGGTAACCACCAGGCAAATAAATAAGGTCTGCCTGAGGCAAAGCACTATCTCTTAGAGGACTAAAAAACTGAACCTCCCCTACCCGTTCCAATGCTCTTATATTCTCGGGATAAACAAAATTGAAGGCTTCATCACTAGCTACTGCAATACGTAATGGTTGAGCAGTTACTTTAGTTTCCTCTTCTCTATATAGAGGCTTCTGAATGGTACACAGCTCTAGCAAACGTGCAACATCTACATGAGCATCAATCAAATCAGCCACCTTATCAGGGAAGTAATCTAGTTTTTGCAATTCCTCTAGGGATAAACCTAAATGGCGACTAGGCACATCCAAACTAGCAGTCTTAGGAATATAACCCAATGACTCTACACCAGCATCCGAAGCTGCATCCTTTAGGAACTGATAGTGATTTTCACTCGCTACCCTATTGAAGACAACTCCAACGACATTTATATTGGGCTTGAAGGTCTTAAAGCCATGAATAACGGCTCCTGTAGAATAGGCTGATGAAGCAGCATTGACAAGCAAGACAACGGGTAAACCCAATGTCATAGCCACTTCGGCAGATGAACCTTGCATCTTTTGACTTCCATCATAAAGTCCCATAACGCCTTCCACGACACAAGCAGTAGCCTTGCTGGCGTAACGGGCATAAGTAGCACGCACATGCTCCTCACTCATCATAAATAAGTCAAGATTGATACTTGGCTTCCCTGAAGCTAGGGCATGAAACTTAGGGTCAATATAATCAGGACCACATTTGAAGCTAGCCAAATCATAACCTCTACGAGCCAATGAGCGCAGAAGCCCTAGTGTAAAGGTCGTTTTGCCACAACCTGAGTTCGTGCCAGCGACTAATAGTTGAGGAATTATATTCATAATATCTAGGTTTTGGTATAAAAAAGAAGAGTAGCACACTAATAAAGTGAGCTACTCTCCATTTAATATCTGAAAGGATTAGCGACGGATACCAAGCTCCTTAATGATAGCACGGTAACGCTCGATATCGTTGTTGTAAAGATAGTCAAGCATGCGACGACGCTTACCGATAATCATCTTAAGAGCACGCTGTGTGCTGTAATCCTTGTGGTTCTTCTGAAGGTGACCAGTTAGGTGCTGAATACGGAAAGTGAATAGAGCGATTTGGCTCTCTGGGCTACCAGTGTCAGTAGCGTTCTTACCGTACTTTTCAAAAAGTTCTGCCTTCTTAGCTGAATCTAAATACATTTGTTTTTAATATTTAATGTTATACTTAATTGTGAAGCAGTAACCATCTCGTAGATTAGCCCTGCTGTCAAATCGTGCCACAAAGATACAAAAATTTCTTCACTCGAAACAAACACTCCAACTTATACGAGGCAAGCGCATCAACATAACAACGTAATTGATTTAGGCATTCTCGCAGAAGCACACCTTGAGGGGGCATATCACTTTAAGGACAATGATAAATTAGAGAGGTAATGACTTGGTGTTTCAGTTAAGTTATCAAAGTGAGTACATCGTACTCGTTTCAGTGAGTACACGTACTTATTTTCGTAAGTTGATATGCCCCCCAAAAGTTGGACATTAAATTAAATGTTCATTCTTCAATTCTTTATAGTATTGAGCACGGTATTGTACCGGGCTCATA
>RBKG01000276.1 GCA_003640335.1 Porphyromonas sp. | reverse complement strand
ACATTCCTAGTGAACCAATGATTTTCTCTACGGGGATATTTTTCTTCCTCTTTGTTCTGTTCTTACTGCCTTACATGGCCATTAAGAATACACACTTACGCATTATATATGTAGCCTTATTCTCTCTATTCTTTTACTATAAGAGTAGTGGCTGGTATGTATTATTGCTCTTACTATCAACTACGAGTGACTTTATTATAGGGCGAAAGCTTGCAGAAGAAGAGGATGCGGGAAGTCGCAAGAACTTGCTGTTGCTGAGTGTATGTATCAATCTAGGGGTCTTAGCCTACTTTAAGTACTTCAATATGTTGGGAGCTTTACTATTTGCTCTCATCAATCAGCTTGGCTTTGTTGTTAATAAGCCCAGTTGGATTTTGATGGAATACAAAGCTTGGGATATAATTCTACCTGTGGGGATTTCGTTCTATACATTCCAAACAATGAGCTATATCATTGATATATATAGGAAGGAAATACGCCCATTAGGACGCTGGATAGATTATGTTTTTTACGTATCGTTCTTCCCTCAACTAGTGGCTGGTCCTATTGTTCGAGCGAAAGATTTTATCCCACAGATTTATAAGAAGCCTTTCTTGGGTCGCTCTGAATATGCCGAGGCTTTGCTCTTAATTATTAGTGGTCTTCTTAAGAAGGTTATGATTTCTGATTATATCAGTGCAAACTTTGTTGACCGTGTTTTTGATGCTCCAACTCTATATACTGGTTTTGAAAATCTGATGGGTATCTATGGTTATGCCCTTCAGATTTACTGCGACTTCTCAGGCTATTCGGATATGGCTATTGGTATCGCATTGATATTGGGCTTTAGATTTAATATCAATTTCGACTCTCCTTATCAGTCTGCAAGTATTACAGAGTTTTGGCGTAGGTGGCATATCTCGCTTTCTTCATGGCTAAAGGACTATTTGTATATTCCACTCGGAGGTAATCGCAAGGGTAAGGTACGTACATACGTCAATCTGATTATAACGATGTTACTTGGCGGTTTGTGGCATGGAGCAGCTTGGCGTTTTGTTCTTTGGGGAGCTATTCATGGAGTTTCCCTCGCGGCACATAAATTGTGGTGTGTTATCTTTCCATCATCAAGTCAATCTGCAGATAAATTGCCTCTTTGGCGACGTATCATAGGTCGTTTGCTTACGTTCCATCTAGTTTGTTTTGCTTGGATATTCTTTAGAGTAGAGCATATGCAAGATGCTAAGGATATGCTACTTCAAATTAAAGATGCATTCCACCCAGAAATCATTTGGCAGTTTGTAGAGGGATATAAGACGGTAATTATTCTGATGCTTTTAGGTTATGGAGTTCATTTCTTAGGGCATAAGCGTCTTCGAATGATGCAAGATGTATTATCTCGTACTCCATTTGTGTTACAGGTATTATTGCTGGCTATAGTAATTTTTGCTTTACTTCAGATGCGTAGTAGCGATATACAACCTTTTATTTATTTCCAATTTTAGAGATAGAAGAAATCTTTTCGTGAGGGGGCTGTGACAAAAAAGTCGTAGCCCCTTTTTTATGCTCTTTCAGCTCCAAAGCCTTGCGAAATCTTCATACCTCAAAGTTCTTGTGGAGGCGAAAAAACTTTGTTGGTAGATAAAATGACCTTTGAAATTTGTTGAGTTAAATGTTTGTAAATTAGTAGTATGTGAAGGTAAATGACTAAGTCTGTGAGAACATCTGGAGACTTCAGCTGAAGTCTGTACAAACTTCAGCCGTAGTTTGTGCAGACTACACGTGTAGTCTGCACAGACTTCGCCGAGGTTTTAACTTTAGGAAACG
>RBKG01000288.1 GCA_003640335.1 Porphyromonas sp. | reverse complement strand
CTTCTTTTGATTTATACCTATCTTTGCGTAGATAAATAGACAAGTATGATAAACCGTTTAGTAATTCGCACCCGTGTTCTCCAGACAGCTTATGCCTATATGCACAAGGAAGAACAAAAGCTGACTGCAGCAGAGGCAGACCTTAAAACAGCTTTGGGGCGTACCTATGACCTATACCTTTTTCTGTTGCGCCTCCCAATTGACTTAACTGATTTTTGGGGACAACTCATAGAATTACGCAAGAACAAGCATCTTGCTAGTGCGGTGGAACGTAATCCTAATTACCGCCCTTTGCACAACGCCTATATTGCTAAGCTTGAGGATTGTCAAGAACTTGATAATTGGTACAACCAGTTCCCTTTAGCATGGTCGGACGAATCTTCTCTTTTAAGAAATCTCATCAACGAAATTGAAAGTAGCGATATCTATAGAAACTACCTAACTAGTTCTATAGACTTTGAGAACGATAGGAATTTTTGGGTTAATGTCTTCCACCAAATTATTGCACCCAATCCTCAACTAGCCCATTATCTAGAAGAGCAAAGTTTATATTGGGATGACAATCACAACTACATCGAAAAGATTGCTTGTGAAGAATATCCGAAATCAGACCCAGAGCTTATAAGTGAAGCAGTTGCTCTTGCAAAAGCAAACAACAGCTATCAAAGTTTAAAGTACGAAAATGGCAGCGTAGAAGTCGTTAAGAATTTTGTACTCAAAACGATGAAGAAATCTGAAGCAGAACTCGATTTTGCCGAGACTCTACTTCCTCAGTATAAGGATTCGGACGATATTACTTACGCTCAGCACCTACTCAGACAAACGATACTAGGCTACCAACAAGTAGACGAGATTCTCCGTAAGCATATTTCTGAAAGATGGGAAAAAGACCGTCTAGCCAGCATGGATGAACTTATCATGCATCTCGCAATAACAGAGTTCTTACATTTCCCTAATATTCCTACGAATATCACCATCAATGAGTACGTTGAGCTAAGCAAGCATTATTCGACTCCTAAGAGCAGTTCATTTGTTAATGGTGTTCTTGATGCTGTGGCTAAAGAACTGAAAGCTGAAGGAAAAATTATCAAATAAGTAGAATTTTAAAAAGTACACAATCTCTATGTATCAAACGCTTATGCAAGTTGGAGGAGCTGCTCCTCAAGCTCCATGGTGGCAGACACCAGCATTAATGGTAGGAGTCTTTGCAATCATATATTTCTTTATGATTCGCCCTCAGCAAAAGAAACAAAAAGAATTACAAGCACAGCGTGATGCTCTCAAGATTGGGAGTAAAATCGTAACAACTGGCGGTATCCTTGGCACAATTAAGGATGTGAAAGAAAACGAATTTGTCGTTGAAATCGCCGAAGGTGTACGCGTACGTGTAGATAAAAACAGCGTGTATCCTGTGATTGAAAAGTAATCCTCTAGTCTGTAAGGTTTATGAAACTCGGTCTAAAAGTTTCAAAAGACAAACAAGGACAGAAGAATAAGTTAGACGAGAATAGCAGTTGGCATAAGCGACTACGCCGTTCTCGTCTGCTTGCATTTGTACCGTTCTTAATACTGGCTACACTTATTTGGATTGTACAAACCCTACAATCTGATGTGATACGTCCTGTATATATCCCTTTAGGTTTGAGGGAGGTAAGTAAGAGTAATGGTACTAAAATCAAAATACCTGAGTTCATCGAAGTTCAAGTTAAAGATAAAGGAATTGAACATATCCGATACGAACTAGATACTCCTGATACAATACAGCTCCATCTTATCCAAGAGCATGATGGCACTGAATATATTGGGATTTTAAG
>RBKG01000318.1 GCA_003640335.1 Porphyromonas sp. | reverse complement strand
TTGTACGTTTAACTAATACATAGTCTAAGAATGAGAAAACTAATACCACTTGTGTGTGCAAGTCTTCTGCTTGGCTCAAGCGTAGAACTCTTGGCTCAGCAGAGATTAGTCAAAGGACTTGTGACTGAGGCAGACGGCACTCCTATAATAGGAGCTTCTGTCATCGTTAAGGGTCATAGCTCCGTAGGAGTAGCGACAAATCTAGATGGTCGTTTTAGCTTAAATGTTCCCTCGGGAGCGAATACCTTGATTGTATCTTTCATGGGATTGAAGACTCAGGAAGTTAATATTCAAGGCAAGAAAGAACTCAAGATTGTTCTGCAAGACGACAATAATGTCATTCAAGATGTCGTCGTAACAGGTATGTCTAAAGTAGATAAGCGTCTGTTTACAGGTGCTGCTACTAAGATATCTGGTGATAAGAGCAAGATGGACGGTATCGCTGATGTCTCTCGTGCTCTAGAGGGTAAGGCTGCTGGTGTGTCTGTGCAGAACGTCTCTGGTACGTTTGGTTCAGCTCCTAAGGTTCGTGTGCGTGGTGCAACTTCTATCTACGGTGCTTCTAAGCCTCTATGGGTTGTTGATGGTGTCGTGATGGACGATGTCGTAGAGGTTAGTGCTGATGCTCTAGCTAGTGGTGATGCTACTACGCTTATCAGTTCGGCTATTGCTGGTCTTAATGCTGATGACATAGAGAGCTTTCAGGTGCTTAAAGACGGCTCAGCTACATCTATCTATGGAGCTAGAGCGATGGCTGGTGTCATCGTAATAACCACGAAGAAGGGACATGCTGGTGTTAGTCGTATCTCTTATACAGGTGAATATACATACCGATTGAAGCCTAATTATAATCAGTTCAACATCATGAACTCTCAGCAGCAGATGAGCGTGTATAGAGAGATGGAGCAAAAGGGCTGGTTAGAGCTTGCATCGCTTTCGAATGCTTCAAGTTCGGGTATATATGGCAAGATGTACAGCCTTGTAAACTCAGGTGTTTTGAGGAATACAGATGCGGAAAGAGCTAAGTATCTTCGTGAAACAGGTGAGTATGCCAATACCAACTGGTTTGATTTGCTCTTTAATGATAATGTGCTGAGCAACCACTCGGTGAGCTTAAGCTCAGGTACAGATAAGATGAGCTTATATGCTTCTCTCTCGGCAATGTTTGACCCAGGATGGACTAAGCAGAGTTCAGTGAACAGATATACAGCTAATCTGAATACAACGTATAAGATTAACCCTAAGTTGTCTGTCAATCTGATTGCTAATACCTCATTGCGTAAGCAACGTGCTCCTGGTACATTGAGTCAAGGAACCAATGCAGTGACTGGTGAAGTATCTCGTGACTTTGATATAAACCCATATTCTTATGCGCTTAATACTTCTCGTGTACTAAGTCCTAATGAAAACTATGTGCGTAGCTATGCGCCATTTAATATCTTCAACGAGTTAGATAACAATTATCTAGACCTCAATGTGCTAGACTTGAAGTTTCAAGGCGAACTTAAGTACAAACCTCTTAAGGGGCTAGAGCTAGCTGTCCTAGGAGATATTAAGTATTCTGGTAGTGAGACAGAGCATATAATCAAAGAAAAGTCTAATCAGGCAGAGTCTCAGAGAGCTGCTTATACTGCGGCTATACTCAAGAACAATCCTCAGCTCTATCAAGACCCTGATAAGCCTTATGATTTGCCTAAGGTTACGCTACCTGTGGGTGGATACTTCAATACCAATAGTTATAGCCTAACTGCTTGGGACTTCCGTGCTTCAGCATCATATAACAAGGACTTTGGACAAGATATCTTGAGTCTGTTCGGTGG
>RBKG01000309.1 GCA_003640335.1 Porphyromonas sp. | reverse complement strand
ATTGGATAGAAGTTCAAATCTATCACATTATCTAATGCTCTTACTATTGTATGAATAACATTCTGTAATTCCGCATCATCACCGACATTGATATTACCCAGTACTAGAGATGCTAGATTACATACAACGAAATCCCCTGCTTCTGTCTTTTTGGTCACAATCTCACGACCATTAACAGTTTCTACGGTAAGCTCACCATCCTTGATTTCACTTTGATTTTGAGCTATCTCCGTGCAGAGGTTAGAACAGTAAATTATACCTTGATGCTTATTCGGATTTGTTCTATTAACAGTATCACGATTAAAAATAAATGGTGTCCCCGTCTCTACTGCGCTCTTAATAATTAAGCGAATCATATCCTTAACCTTAATAGCTCGTTTTGCAATACGATTCTCGTTAACGCAATCATGGTAACGCTTCTCCCATTCATCACCCCAATAATCTTCAAGATGATAACCCTTTATTGAATGAATTTCATGAGGGCACATCATATACCAATCCCCCTCAATGTTTTCACGGACCATCTTCCAAAATAAATCAGGGATACATACTCCAGGGAATACATCATGAGCTTTCATGCGGTCGTCCCCATTGTTTGTTCGTATTTGCAGGAATTCAGGCATATCTCTATGCCAAATATCTAGATACACAGCTACAGAGCCCTGACGTACTCCCAATTGGTCCACAGCAACTGCTGTATCATTGCAGAGCTTAATCCATTTAAGGACTCCACCAGCAACCCCCTTGAAACCTCGAATATCTGAGCCTACAGCACGAACCTTACCCATATAAATACCCATGCCACCGCCAAACTTAGAAACTTGAGCAAAGTTATCGATGGTTCGGTAAATACCTGTCAAGCTATCAGGCATAACATCCTCAAAGCAGCTACTTAGCTGGCTAAGAGGTTTACGAGCATTACTCATCGTTGGCGTTGCCATTGTTACTTGTAGCTTGCTTAGGATATCGTATATGTTTTTAGCATAGACTACACGATTCTCTCCTTCGGGAAGAGCTAAATGCATCGCGATACCCATGAACATCTCCTGAGGACGTTCTAGCAATACATGACTTGTATCTGTAATCAAATAGCGCTTAGATACAAGTTGTAGGCTACTATAAGTTAGAAGATAATTGCGTGTATAGTCTAGATGAGACTCCAACTCCTCTATATCTGCACGAGTATAATGTTCGAGGATATATCTTCCATAAAGACCCTCATTAGTTAGATAAGAGATTTTGGTGTAAAAGTCATTAAGATGAAGCTTTTGCTCTTCTGCCTCAATAGTACGCTCAAGTTGCATTAGAAGCAGACGAGACGCAATAAATTCCCAATCAGGAGCCTCTGTAGTAATCAATTCAACAGCACCCTTTGTCAAGATTTCGAGAGTATCTGCACTAGGCTTATAGAAGGCTTGGTACTTCCCGTACAGAAAATCCAATGAATAAGCTTTATCTGGAAATGAAGCTTGAATATCTTTTAGTGCAGATATAATACTTTTATCAGTAATCGTTTCGCAGAATTTATTGATTACTGTGCGATATTCACTGCGCTTTTCTCTGTATAAAATATAACTCTTTGCGACCTTGAAGTACCCTTCAGACATAAGAGCTTCTTCAACTAAGTCTTGAATAGCCTCAACATTTGCTTCGGGAAGAACTTCAAGTTTAGCTTCGATTTTTTTGCACAGCTTGTTAATACTTTTCTCTACAGCCTTCTCGCCAGTAGAAACAAAAGCTCGACGAATAGCATTAGCCACTTTGCTAATATCGAACGCTTCTTCCGTTCGGTCTCTTTTGATTATATTCATGGAGAACTTAATTGTTATATTTTATTA
>RBKG01000257.1 GCA_003640335.1 Porphyromonas sp. | reverse complement strand
TCGATGTAACACTCGAAGATGAAGCAAAGGCTATTGACGCTGTCGTGGTAACTGCTCTTGGTATCAAGCGTAGTGAAAAGGCATTGTCTTACAATGTGCAGAAAGTTGATAACTCTGCATTAACTAAGGTTAAGGAAGCTAACTTCGTGAATAGCCTTAGCGGTAAGGTTGCAGGGGTGAATATCACACGCTCATCTGCCGGTATCGGTGGTGCTACAAGCGTAGTTATGCGTGGTAGCAAATCTATTGCAGGTAATAACAATGTACTCTATGTGGTAGATGGTATGCCTATTGGTAATGCTAGCCGTGGTGGCGATGGAGGTGAGTATGGTCGTCCTGGTAGTGGTGAAGGTATCTCAGACTTCAACTCAGACGACATTGAAAGCATCTCGGTACTTACTGGACCTTCTGCAGCTGCCCTTTATGGTGCAAGTGCTGCTAATGGTGTAATCATCATCAACACTAAGAAGGGTGCAGCTGGCTCTGTCAAGGTTAACTTCTCATCTAATACGGAATTCCTTTCTGCTGGTGTAATGCCAGAGTTCCAAAATACTTATGGTACGGAGTCTAATACTTATCGCAGTTGGGGTAAGAAACTAGAAACTCCTTCTACATTCAATCCTAGAGACTTCTTCCAAGGAGGCTACAACACGATTAACTCTCTTAACCTCTCAGGAGGTACAGATAAGAACCAAACTTTCGTATCTGTAGCAACTACGCATGCAGAGGGTATTATCCCTAACAATGAATACTACCGCTATAACTTTAGCGGACGTAATAGTTCAAAGTTCCTAAATGATAAGCTACACTTAGATATCAGTGCTAACTATGTCATGCAGGGAGACCAGAACATGATGTCTGGAGGTCGTTTCTTTAACCCTCTTCGTCCTTTGTATCTCTTCCCTCGCGGTGATGATTTTGAAACGGTTAAGATTTGGGAACGCTATGATACTGACCGCCGTTTTAATACGCAGTATTGGCCTTATGGTACTCAAGGTGAAGACTTTGAAAACCCATATTGGATTGTAAACCGTGAAATGTTTACTAACGAGAAGCATCGTTATATGTTTAGCTTCCGTGCACAGTATGATATCTTAAGCTGGATGAATATCGCAGCTCGTACTCGTGTCGATAACACATATAGCACGATTAAGACTAAGTTCTATGCTACGACTAATCCTCTATTTACGGGAGATACAAGCTTAGAAAATGCTAAGGGTAGTTTCTCTCTGGGAGAAGAACGTTATAAGCAGACTTACGCTGACTTGATGCTTAATATCAATAAGAAGTTTGATAAGGATTTCGTACTTACAGCTAATATCGGTACAAGCTTTGAAGACCACTACACAACAAGTGTATCTGTCGGAGGTCGTCTGAAGACTGTTCCTAACCTCTTCTCTACTCCTAACGTCGATCCAGATGTAACTGGAGGTGGTGGTCAGAGCTACCATCGCACGCGTAATATCGCTGCTTTTGCAAGTGCTGAACTTGGTTGGAAGAGCATGCTTTATTTAACGGCAACAGGTCGTACAGACTGGGCTTCTCAGCTTGTAAGCAATGGTAAGACTCCAGCGATCTTCTATCCTTCAATAGGTCTTTCTGGTGTAATCTCAGAGATGGTGAAGCTACCTAGCTTTATCTCATACCTAAAGACTCGTGTATCGTTTACTGAGGTAGGTTCTCCTATTTCTCAAACTGGTATTACTCCAGGTACGATTACATACAGTATGTCTGGTGGTAAGGTTACACCAATCTCTACATATCCTTATCCTGATTTCAATCCAGAACGTACTCGTTCATGGGAAGCAGGTCTTAATGCTCGCCTATTTAAGGGTAAGGTTCGTCTAGATGCAACAATTTACCAGTCTAATACCTATAACCAGACATTCCTCCAAAACATGTCTGATGCATCAGGTTACTCTGGTTTCTATATTCAGGCAGGGGATATTCGCAACCGAGGTGTAGAGCTTGCGCTAGGATACGAAGATAATATCAGTAAGAATATCAGCTTCAGTACTAACCTCACTTATACACGCAACGTAAACCGAGTGATGGAGCTTGTAAAGGGCTATAAGAATCCTATTGATGGTACTGTATTCGATATCAACGTTCTTACAAGTCCTAAGTACATGCGTCCAGGTGACTCAATGAATGATATCTTCGTACAAGGTATTCTCGTTAAGGGTAAGGATGGTCGCTTCATCGAAGAAGGTGATGGTTATCGTATTGACAGATCTCAGAGAATTAAGGTAGGTTCTTCTGCTCCAGACTTTATGATGGGTTGGAACAATACACTTAACCTTTATGGTGTGAATGTTAGCTTCCTCATCTCTGCTCGTGTCGGTGGTAATGTATCATCTTCAACACAGGCTATGATGGATGGTTATGGCGTATCTAAGGTTACGGCTGATGCTCGTGATGCTGGTGCTGTTGTAATCGATGGTCAGAGCTATGATCCAAAAAGATATTATACAACTATTGGTCTTAACCGCCTAGGTGCATACTATCTCTATGATGCTACTAACATCAAGCTTCAAGAGTTGTCTATAGGCTATACTCTTCCTAAGAAATGGTTTGGTAAGGTGATTTCAAATGCTTCAGTATCACTGATCGCACGTAATCTCCTCACAATCTATCGTGCTGCTCCTTACGACTCAGATATGGCTGGTGGTACTGGTACTTATTCAGCAGGAGGAGATAACTTCATGCCACCAAGCATGAGAAGTGTTGGTTTCAGCCTAAATCTAGGTTTTTAGACATATAGATAACTAAGACGAAAATGAAAAATAATAATATGAAAAAGTCGGTACTAACCCTATTCGCAGGGGGGCTACTTGCTGTAGCATCATCATGTACAAGTGACTTTGATAAAATCAATACCAATCCACTACTTCCTACAGATGTAATGCTAGGTCAGGATGGTGTTCTTAATGGTGGGTTCTTACCTACACTTCAGTTTGCTCCTATTGCAACGGGAACAGAAGGTACTGGCTTTGTAAATGACTATCAAGTTGCAGATAACTTGACTTCTGATAGTTGGATGGGTTATGTGGCACCACGTGATGCTAAGTGGACTGGTCGCAACCTCACACAATTCTATTTTGATGAGGGATGGACAAATGGAGTATTCTCTACAAGCGTATCAAAGATCTATGCTCCATGGATTAAGATTAAGCAGCTTAATAAAGATGTGAGTAAGCCTAACCTTGAAATTTGGTCTATTGCTCAGATTTCAAAGATTATGGGCTTGCACCGCACAGCAGATAAGTATGGTGCTATACCTTATTTCAATGTAGGTAATGGTTCATTTACTGTCGCTTATGACTCTCAAGAAGAAGTTTACAAGTCATTCTTCAAAGAGTTGGAAGAAGCTGTAGACCATCTGTATAAGTATAGTTTGGCTAATCCTACTGTCGCTAAGGCCTCAGATGTTGTTTATGATGGTAATGCTCTTCGTTGGGCTAAGCTCGGTAACTCATTGATGCTTCGTTTGGCAATGCGTGTACGCTATGTAGCACCAGAACTTTCAAAGATGTGGGCAGAGAAGGCTATGTCTCATGCTGCAGGTCTTATTGAGTCTGTAGATGATGCTGCATATATCAGCGATAAGGCTGGCTTTAGAACTCGTAATGCTATATTTACGATTAAGGGTTCATACAATGATACTCGTATGGGTGCTACGATACAGAGTTATCTCAAGGGTTATAATGACCCTCGTATGCGTGTTTATTTCGAAGGAAATACGGATGTAGCTGTACCTCCAGCTATTCCATCTTCAGCAGCAGCTTATGAAGGAGCCGCAAAGCCTAAATTTGGGGAATTCTCTCCTACTTATTGGTTTAAGGCTTCTGAGGTTGCCTTCTTAAAGGCTGAAGCAGCGCTAGCTGGTTATACTGTGCAAGGTACAGCTCAGGAAAACTACGAGAAAGGTGTTCGTTTGTCTTTCCAAGAAAATGGTCTTACAGATGCACAAGCTACAACTTATTTGAACGGAACTACATCGCCAGCCCCATTTGTTGATGTACAGTCTCTTTATAGTGCTGCTGCTCCTTCAACAGTTACGGTTAAGTGGGATAATGGAGCTTCGGATGAAGTTAAGCTTGAGCGTATCATTACTCAGAAGTATCTTGCTATCTATCCTAATGGTATGGAGGCTTGGAGTGAATGGCGTCGTACAGGTTATCCTCGTCTAATCCCAGCAAATACAAATATCTCAGATAAGGGTGTTGTTACATCAGATGGGCATAAGGATGGTGTACGTAGCTGGCCATACCCTCAGAAGGAAATTAACGAGAACTCTGCTAATGTACAGGAAGCTATTCGCAAGTACAAGAAGGGTTCTAACACTGCCAATGTTAATGTTTGGTGGGACGTTAAGGTTAAGTAATCCATAATGCAATTAAGAATCATGAATATTGTAAATAAGAAAATATATCTCGCACTAGCAGCCGCTGCTCTAATCGGTTCTGCATCGTGTACTAAAATTAGTCCTCTTGATGTTGATGATGAAGCACAGGCTGAGCTACTGAAGCGTGATACTAAGAAATGGGCTGCTGAGGCAGATAGCCTAGCTAAGAATAAAGCAGACTCTGCTGCTATAACAGCAGAAAATGCACGCCTTCGTGAGATTTATCTTGCAGACCTACGTGAATACAAGAAGACTAAGCATACTGTAATGTTTGGTTGGTTTGCTGCATGGAATCCATCATCTCCAGATAAAACATTCCACCTTGATAACCTTCCTGATAGTGTAGACTTTATCTCAAACTGGGGTGGTGCTTGGAACCTTGATGAGAAGCGTATTGAGGAATTCAAGCGCCTACATGAGAAGGGAACACGTATGACTGTAGGTTGGATTATTGAAAATGTTGGTGATGGCGGCATTAAGGCTCCAGAAGGAGGTTGGTCAGATGATCCATATAAGGCTATTGATCAGTATGCGAAGGCTATTGCAGACTCTGTTGCGAAGTATAACTATGATGGTATTGATATTGACTACGAACCATCGTTTGCTTCACCATTTAAGGCGGGTAATCACTGTGGTGACTGGCCTGAACAGGGGGGCTCTTGGGCTAAAAAGCGTCCAATCATCTCTTGTAGTATAGATAGCAATAAGCAGTACGAGAACTTCTTCTTCACAAAGATGCGTGAATACCTTCCTAAGGAGAAGATGATGAACATAAACGGTTCTATTGATTGGATTGATCCAAAGGTGACAAGTCTCTTCAATTACTTTGTGTTCCAATCTTACAATAATACTCCTGGTCGTTGGAGATCGGCTGCACGTTCAGTGATGAGAGCTAATTCTAAGATTACGCAAGATCAGTTCATCTATACAGAGGGATTCCAGAATAATCCAACTAATGCGAATGGTTTCTCTCGTTATGTAGATTTCGCAAAGGCTAACAATGCTGGTGGTATCGGTGCCTTCCATATCAATGAAGACTACTTGTACTCTGGTTATAACAATGTTAAGAATGCTATTAAGGCTCTTAATCCTCCAATGGATAAGTAACGATAGATAAAACAAGAAAAACTATGACTAGTAAAATATTAAAAGGACTAGCACTTAGCGTATTGCTTGCGTCTTGCTCTGCTGACGAGAATGTTGGTCTAGCAAAGGGTGTGGGTGATAATGCCGGAAATGCTGTTTACATGGGTAATAAGAATGCATCTGGTGTAATCTCAGTGCTTGCCTCTGATACCGAAGGTGCTACATTTTCAGTAACTCCTCGTCTAGCTGTTGCTACTGATAAGGACGTTCAGGTAACGGTAGAAGTAGATGCTGCTACACTTGCTGCCTATAATAAGGCGAATAATCTTAATGTAACTGCTATCAGTCCTGATGATGTCGTATTCACGGCTGAAGACGGCTCTCAAAGCAAGGGTAAAGTTACAGCTACTATTAAGGCTGGAGAAGTGCTTGCAGTTGTTTCTGGAAAGTTGGTATCTCTTGATACTGAAAAGTATCCTTATGGAGGACGCTATGCTATCCCAGTTAAGATTACTCATGTTGGTTCAGGTATGAAGTTGCTATCTTCTCCTACGTCAACTATCATTAGCCTTGACCGTAAGATTAAGACCTCTGTTCTTCACGTTAAGAATAATACTGGAGACCACGGATACTCTATGTTATTCACACCTAGCACCCCTTATGAGAATGAAATGAGTGAATGGACGCTACAGTATCAGGCTCAGTTCCAAAATCTTCGTATGGGTAACATGACGACAGCCTCTCTCTCTAGTGGACCTGGTTTCTATAACCGTATTTCGGCTACAGGCGGTCTTCAGGTTAAGAGTGAAGGTCGTGATGGTACGGATACATGGACTGGTAAAGCTGTACCAGAAAAGCAGTGGTTATATGTAACTTATGTATATCGCAAGAGTGGTCTTGTAGGACATTTGACTGTTTACGTTAACGGTGAGATTCAGAAAACGTTCGTAACCTCTCTTCTATATCTTGATAAGCAAGGTCGTTGGGGCTTCGGTAACTCTAATGTAACTGATTACTATCTCCGTGAACTTCGCTTCTGGAATAGAGCTCTTACTCCTGCTGAAATTCAAGATAAGAGCTATCTCCCAGAGAACGCTAAGTCTGAAGGTCTTGAAGCTTACTTCCCTCTAACTAAGGAGTCTTATGATGAGTCAACTAAAACATTTAGGGATCTCACAGGTAAGTGGAAATGGTCACTTGCTCCAAAGATTCAAGAGGGTACAGTTAAGTTCAACTACGAAATCGTAGATAACGTAATCTTCCCAGCAAAGAGTCTTACGATTGAACCATAATAATTAACCTATCTCTCTCCACCGCTACCTCGTAATCAGTATAGAGGGGCGGTGGTATAGGGAGGTTTACATAACAGATTATAGTAATGAATAAGAATGTAATTAAGGTTTGGGCTCTTGGCTCTCTGCTTGTAGCAACTGCTTGTAGCAAGTCTGCTAATGAAGTGATTACCGAGGATCCTTCGTATAAAATTGGGGCAAATGAGGTTTATGTAGATAAGCCTGCGAAGTTTGAGTACAGCACAGATAATTTTGCTAGTAATGTATCCTCTTCAACAGTGACGCTGCATGCATCTATTAATGAGTCTACAGCTACATTAGATGCTTCTGAGATCTCATTCACAGTCAAATTACGCCGTCCTTTGTCTAAGGCAATGAACTTAACTCTGGTGCAGGATAATGCTCTTTTGAGCAAGTACACTGGCAATAAGACTGGTATTCAGGACCTGCCAGAAGGAACATTGGCTGGAGAGTTATCATTCTCAATCCCTGCAGGAGTTACAAGTCATACTGTAACCCTCAGCACAGAGAAGTTGAGCATTAAGAATGCTGCTCAGCTTACAAATGCAAAAGGCTATATTGGGGCGTATCGCCTAAATGCTTCAGAAGGTTCAGAAGCAAAGGTTTCAGCTGTATCTTCTGCTGTATATGTGAAATTAGAGCTATCTATTACTAAGGTAAAGGCACTAGATAAGAAGGATGCTTCTTGGAAGGAATTGTCTTATGGTAAGGACTTTAGCTTTGTGAATGGTTCTAATAATGGTGGATTTGATAAGATGGCAGATAATAATGAGGA
>RBKG01000188.1 GCA_003640335.1 Porphyromonas sp. | reverse complement strand
TATGAATAGCATCAAAGAGCGCGCTTATCAGGCTGTTCTGTGTCAGCAGTCCGAGCTTGAGATTCTTCGTGTCAAAGTGCAAGTTCATGAGAAGACAAGGAGCGAACTAGACCGACATAATAAGGAGTATTTCTTGCAGCAACAGATGAAAGTGCTTCAAGAAGAGCTTAATGTGGGTGATGATGAAATCGATGAGCTGCGCAATAAGGCTAAGACTAAGCAATGGAGTGCCGAAGTGGCGGCTACCTTCGAGAAAGAACTAAAGAAGGCCGAGCGTCTTAATCCTCAGTCACCCGACTATTCTGTACAAATTCAGTATCTGAATACTGTCCTTGGTTTGCCGTGGGGTATTTATACAGAAGATAATTTTAACTTGAAAAGGGCTGAGCGTATATTAAATGCTCACCATTATGGACTAGAGAAAGTTAAGGAGCGTATCTTGGAGCATCTTGCTGTGCTCATGTTGAGAGGAGATATGAAATCTCCTATTATATGTCTTTATGGTCCTCCCGGAGTCGGGAAGACTTCTTTAGGCAAAAGTATCGCGGAGAGCTTGGGGCGTAAGTATATGCGCATATCTCTAGGAGGCTTGCATGATGAAGCAGAGATACGAGGTCATCGCCGTACCTATGTAGGGGCTATGAGTGGTCGTATTATACAGAGTCTAGGCAAGGTGGGCAGTAGTAATCCTGTCTTTGTGCTTGATGAAATTGATAAAATCGGGGAAGGAAGTCGCTCAAATCCGGAGTCGGCATTGCTTGAAGTCCTAGACCCAGAGCAGAATGCAAGCTTCCATGACAATTATCTAGATATTGACTATGATTTAAGCAAGGTTCTATTCATAGCTACGGCTAATGATTTGAGTGCTATTTCTAGACCTTTGAGAGATAGAATGGAGATTATTGAGATTTCGGGTTATATAGAGGAGGAAAAGCTCAAGATAGCCCAGAAATATCTAATCCCGAAGGCTCTCAAGGACCATGGACTAGATGCTGTGGAGTTTAAGTTCTCAACTAAGGCAATAGAACTAATCATTGAAGAGTATACTCGTGAAAGTGGTGTCCGACAGCTTGAGAAGCGTATTGCAGAGGTAATGCGTAAGATCGCTTGGCGATTTGCTCAGAATGAGCTTTGTCCGACAGAAATAAGTCCAGAATGTGTCCGAGAGTATCTCGGTAAGCCTATATTCCTTCGTGAGCGTTACCAAAGCAATGAGCATGCAGGCGTTGTCGTTGGTTTGGCTTGGACGAGTGTCGGAGGCGATATCCTCTATATCGAGAGTAGCCTGCAAAAGGGTACTGAGGGGAAGCTAACACTTACGGGTAGCCTTGGCGATGTCATGAAGGAGAGTGCTGTATTGGCTTTGACTTATATTCAGGCTCATGCCGAGGAGCTCGGTATCAATCCAGAAGTGTTCAAGGATAAGGCAATACATATCCATGTGCCTGAGGGTGCTGTACCTAAGGATGGTCCAAGTGCAGGTATCACAATGGTAACTTCTCTTGTTTCAGCTATTACTCGTCGTAAGGTTAAAGCTAATCTGGCTATGACTGGAGAGATAACTCTAAGAGGAAAGGTATTGCCTGTCGGTGGCATTAAGGAGAAGATTCTAGCCGCCAAGCGTTCAGGTATTCGAGAGATTATCATGTGTAAGGAGAATGAGAAGGATGTTCAGGAGATAAAGTCTACTTATCTCAAGGGGCTATCATTCCATTTTGTAGAAGATATTAAGGAAGTGCTAGAGATTGCACTGACAAACGAACTTGCCAAATAAAACAGAAATGGGGCATAGACAAATAGGACAAACGGAGCAAGAGCGTGCTATGGTGCTTGGCTACTGCCGTGAAATGTTTGCCAAGAAACTACACGATTATGGAGCTTCTTGGCGCATCATGAGACCTAAGTCCATAACAGACCAAATTTATATTAAGGCTGGTCGCATCCGTACCATACAAGAGTATGGTGCTAGAGTAAATGAAGGTGTAGAGAGCGAACTTATCGGTATTATTAACTATGGTATTATCGGTATTATTCAGTTGCGCTTAGGTGTGGAAGATGCTCCGACTATTACCTTAGACGAGGCTCTATATCGGTATGACCAAGTCGTGCTAGAGGCTTTCCAGCTTATGGATGATAAAAACCATGACTATGGAGAGGCTTGGCGCAGAATGCGTGTGGAGTCAATGGTTGATTTAATTCTAACTAAGATTTATCGCACAAAGCAACTTGAAGACTTGCAGTCAGGTCCACTCGTTAGCGAGGGAATAGATGCCAATTACTTTGATATGATAAACTACGCTATCTTCGCCTTAATCAAGTTAAGTGCAGAATGAAGTTTAGAGCTATTGCAGTCGAATTAGGTCGCATCATTATTGGTGCGACTTTTGCTCTTTCGGGTTTGATGAAGGCTATAGACCCGATTGGCATGGAGCTCAAAATTCGAGAATTTCTGAACGTCTTATTAGGGGCTTACGCTTCTTGGTTCTTGCCTCTATCCTTGTGGATGGCTTTTGTGCTGATTGTCCTAGAGTTTTCTACGGGAGCTTTCTTGTTAATGGGTATTTATAGACGCTTATCTAGTCGTCTAGCTGTAGCCTTACTTTTTTTCTTTACACTCCTAACGGGGTATAGCTTCTTTACAGGAGCTGTGAGTGATTGTGGTTGCTTTGGGGATGCAATTAAGCTAAGTGCTTGGGAGACTTTCTTGAAGAACTTAATCTTATTCCCAATCGCAGTATTCCTAACTTTTAATGCAACTAAAATCAAGCATCTATATTCATTGCGTGAACAATGGATACCAGCCTTATCGGCAATAATAGGTATAGCCTACTTTGTTTATAGTAATGCTTCTACTTTACCTTACATTGATTTTCGCCCATATAAGGTAGGGTACAACTTGAAAGACAGTATCGCCGCAGAGGATTCTGCTTATCAGGCGGAATTGCTTGCATCTACACGATACGTATATAAGAAAGATAAAGTTCAGAAGAGTTTTGCGGTAGACAGCCTGCCTGATAGCACTTGGACTTTTGTAGAGATGACGCAACCTCAAGAGCTTCAAGAGCGTAAGCTTCGGTATAGCTTCCTCTTACTAGATGGAGAGAGTCAAGATGTATCAGCGGATATCTTGGATAATAAGGAGGGTGTGTTTCTATTGCTTTCACCAGACTGGACAAAGGCTTCTCAAGATAAGTACGAGTCAATCAATGACCTCTATCGTTATCTAAGTAAAACATCTATTAAGCTCTATGCAGTGTCTCCGAGTGACTCCGTAAATGAGAACTATTGGCGTTATCAAACTGGGGCAGAGTATCCAAGTCTTGTTATGGACGCTACGACCATCAAGACCATAACACGCTCCAACCCGGGACTTGTGTTTATAAAAAATGGGCGCATAGTAGATAAAATACCTTCAGCATATTTCCCTAAAAAAGAAGAAATCGCTAACTTTGTGCAGCAAAGGCTTACAGATACGTATCATATTACCCCCGGTAATGGGCGTATTGCCTTGCTCGTTCTGTGGTCTCTCTTATGGCTTGTCGGTATCGTACGTAGAGCTTTGCGTTATGTGAGAGCTTTATTTTATCAATATGATAAGCAACAAGAGGATAAACAGAATGCGTAGACTAGAAAAATTATAATCATAAAATATAAAGACAATGAGAAAGAACATCGTTGCTGGTAACTGGAAGATGAACAAGAATCTTCAGGAAGGCGTAGCGTTCGTAAATGAACTAAATGAAACATTAGCAGGTAAGACTATCAACTGTGATGTGGTAATTGGTGCTCCATTTATTCACCTTGCATCTGTTGCTAGCCTTGCTAAGGGCTTCGGTATCGCTGCAGAAAACTGTGCAGACAAGGCTGAAGGTGCTTACACAGGAGAAGTATCTGCTGCTCAAGTAGCATCTACTGGTGCTAAGTACGTTATCCTTGGTCACAGCGAACGTCGTGCTTACTACGGAGAAACAGATGCTATTCTAACAGACAAGGTAAACCTTGCTCTTCAGAATGGTCTTACTCCTATCTTCTGTATCGGTGAAGTGAAGGAAGAACGTGAAGCTAATAAGCACTTCGAAGTAGTAGAAGCTCAGATCGCTAATGCTCTCTTTGGTCTTAGCGCAGAAGACTTCTCTAAGCTCGTTCTTGCTTATGAACCAGTTTGGGCAATCGGTACAGGTCTAACAGCTACAGCAGACCAAGCTCAAGAAATCCACGCTTATATCCGTGGCGTAATCGCTAAGAAGTATGGTCAAGAAATCGCTGATAACACAACTATCCTTTACGGTGGAAGCTGTAACGGAAGCAATGCAAAGGACCTATTTAGCCGTCCTGATGTAGATGGTGGTCTTATCGGTGGTGCTTCTCTCGCTGTAGATAAGTTCCTTCCTATCATCGAAGCTTTCAACTAGTTTTCGGTTGAATAAAAAGAATTAAACATTACGTAGACAGCATCTCTCGACGAGTGCGTATGCTCGCCGTGGGGTGCTGTCTTTTTTATACTGAGTATGAAGATAAGTAAGCAGAGCTATTTGATTTTGAGCCTCCTCTTGGTGTCGCTCTTCACCTGCTCATGGGCGCGTGCTCAGGCTCATCGTGCTACTCCTCGCAATATCTTTGAGGCATTAGAGGGTGGTGTAGCAGGCGAGGGTTCGGTAGTCGTCGTTCAATCGCAAGCCCTAAAGGAGCTTGTTGGTGGCGTATCTGCAAAGTATAGAGGCGTTTTAGGTAGAGAAGGAAATACGACTCTTCTACAAGGCTATCGTATCCAAGTGTATAATGGGAATTTAACTTCAAGTAAGAGTGAAGCCGAGCGTAGAGCAGCCCAGCTCAGAAGATTAGCTCCCGAATATCGTCCTTATATAACGTTTAATGCTCCGTTTTGGCGACTTGTCGTTGGAGATTTCACTTCTCAAGAGCAAGCTCGTGCCGCTAGAGCTAAGCTCTCTAAGTTAATGCCTACATGGTTTAGAGAGTCTTATATTGTGAGAGATAAGGTACGTATTGTTAACTATAATCCAGAGTCGAATGGATAAAAAACAAGAGGAAGTACAGCAGGAACTGAAGAAGCACTATGAGGCTATTCTGAGCTTGATTGGAGAGGACCCTGCTAGAGAAGGGCTTGTGAAAACTCCTGAGCGAGTAGCTAAAGCGATGCAGTTCCTAACCCAAGGTTACGAGCAATCACCTGAGGATATATTGAGAGGTGCTATGTTTCGCGAGGATTATAAGCAGATGGTCATCGTTCGTGATATAGATTTCTACTCAATGTGTGAGCATCACATGCTCCCTTTCTTTGGTAAGGTTCATATTGGATATATCCCTAATGGATATATTACTGGGCTAAGTAAACTCCCTCGTGTAGTAGATGTGTTTGCTCGTCGCTTGCAGGTTCAAGAGCGATTGACGACAGAAATCAAGGAGTGTATTCAGAATACACTTAATCCTCTGGGCGTTATTGTCGTTGTGGAGGCTGAGCACATGTGTATGCAGATGCGTGGAGTAGAGAAGCAACACTCGCTGACTACAACAAGTGATTTTACAGGCGCATTTAAAGAGGCTAAGACAAGAGAAGAGTTTATGCTTCATATCGCCCGTCCTCGTCACTAGTACAGAGAGTTCAGAATAACGGTACTTGATTTAGAGAATAATTAGGTAGCAACTCGCTTGATGGGTTGTTACCTTTTTCTTTGATATATCGCATCTGAGATATTGTTGATTGTTAGGGTTTTATGAAGAATTTTAGCAGAAGAATGGGAGCTTGTACTTGTCTTTTTTCGATGAAAGAAATAATATATTTTGCTTTTATAATGGAAATAATTCTTTAATAGAAAATAAATACCTACCTTTGCTATACCAAAACAACAAACAATATTAACTATTAACGTAACCACATTATGGTACAAGAATTTGCATTAGGTAGAGGGAAGGCCATCATTAACTTCTCTTCTAAGTTCTGCGACAATCGTCGCAAGATTTTGACGAGTTATGCTTTCGCAAGAGTCGTTGAGTCTTTTGTCCTATTCCTTAAGCGTGATAATCAGATTATCTATGAGCAACTAATTAGCGATTATAAGACTGATGATAATCTCACTAGCTCTCTGATGGAAGCTATTAGGTTCTTGAGCGTCATGGAGGTTGAAGAGCTTATTGAGGTTAATAATAAGTATGCAGCTCTATTCAAGGATAAGGATTTGTTCCTCGAAGTTATCGAGCTATTGTATGAATACTGGCGTAAGTTAGAACGTATTGCTGTCGTACAGAACCCTCGTGTAGGTAATGGTATGCAGAATGTACGTTTTATTCAAGCTTATCAGCTCTTCAACGAACTATTGCAGAGTATTTACCGTCGTACACGTAACGTGGTGAATGGCTATATCAGCAATGTATATTTGCAGGCAACTGCAGGGGTAAATGCTGGTTTGATTATGGACCATGTATCTTGGAACTGTCCTATTGAGTATAAAGGGCTTGAAGGCATTCCATTTATCAGTACTATTGTAATCAATCCTCCTTATGTGTCTTATACTAAGCGTAATACTCGTGATGGTATTTTCGAAGAGCATAAGATTAACCCACTTTCAAACTTAGTGCTTAATGAAGATGAATTCTTCCTTTATCCTGCTAAGGTTGGTAATCTTCTTGCTTTTGTCTATTTCCATAAGGACTTTATGTGTCATGGTATTGGACTAAGCAACCTCTTTGAATTAGCGAAGACTGAGGATTATGTAGGCAAGAAGCCTGACATGATTTATGTCTTTGGTTATAATGATGGTCACGATGAGAAGCGTACATTCTATTACAAAGACCATAAGAATGATATCCTAATCGGTTATGCTAACTACTGCGATGATATCGATTACTTCGGCTATATGAAGAAGATGCTGCTCACTCTGCATAATATCAAGCAGATGGAACGCGGAAATCTTCCTATCCACGGTGCTATGGTTAATATCACGCTTAAGAGTGGTCTTACAGCCAATATCGTTATCATGGGTGATAGTGGAGCTGGTAAGAGTGAAAGCCTTGAAGCCTTCCGTACCCTTAATGAGAAATATATCCGCCACATGCGTGTAATCTTTGACGATATGGGCTACTTGTCTCGAGGTGCTGATGGTAAGATTTTGGCTTATGGTACAGAAATAGGTGCTTTCGTTCGTACGGACGATTTGGACCCAATGTATGCTTTTGCTCAGCTTGACCGAGGTATTTACACGAACCCAGATAAGATAAATGCACGTGTAACTATTCCAATCACAACTTACGAAGTGATTATGCGCGGTCATCGTGTAGACTACTTCCTCTATGCAAATAACTACGAAGATGTAGAAACTAAGATTAAGTTGTTTGCAAATATGGATGAAGCAGTACCTGTATTTGAGGCTGGTGCTCGTAAGGCTAAGGGTACAACAAGTGAAAAGGGTCTTGTGAAGTCTTATTTTGCTAATCCTTTTGGTCCTGTACAAGAACGTCCTCTTGCAGAAAAGCTTGTACGCGAATACTTTGCTGAACTATTCAATGAAGGAATTAAGGTTGGTGAAATTCATACTTCACTTGCTATTCCTGAAAAGACTAAGGAAGGTCCTCGTGCTGCTGC
>RBKG01000287.1 GCA_003640335.1 Porphyromonas sp. | reverse complement strand
TATGGCGAAGCGAACTCTTAGCTTCATCTTCAGGCGCAAACACCTGCGCCATAAACGGACTATTATATACGTAGGTTTGGATAGCTATTTCATCTGCACAAAACGTGTGCTTATAAAGAGATAATATCTCATCTTGCTTGCTAAGCAGCTGCTCAATAAGAGAGCCTGTCAAGCTCCACCACTGTGTTCCCTTAGCAAAGCGAATATTTGTATGACGCTTAATGCCTAGAAGCTCTTGAATACGTATTGCACAAGCTCTTACAATGCGTTTAGCTAGAAACACTAGCCCTGAGCCTCGGAAATCTTGAGCGAATAAATGATAACGCTGCACTTTACGAACTAGGCTTGCAGGTAAATCGACCCCATCATAGAAGCCAATAAACTCTTTTCCTTGATGAGTTTCAAAGAAATCATGAATATCATTCTGACTTTTGAGTGGCAAATCTACCCCTGACAGCAAGTGATAATAAGCATAATCACCATGCTTATGAGCGAAAGCCATGAGAGCAAACTCAGCAGCAACAACAGACACATCTCCCCAGAAAACAGATACTCGTTCCTTGTTCAACAGAAACAAGCGACTATACTTAACTTGAAGACAAGGTAGTTCCTGTTGCTTGCGGTCTATATGGATAAATATATCATTACGCTCGTCATCAATAGTACTTACAAGCCTCTGCAGAAGAGTATAAGAACCATGAGCGAGAATCAAGTAAGCATGCTTCATCTAAAGAATAGATATTTGATATTCAAAACGAATTCTAACAAGCATCGTACACCCGGCAAACATAAAAATTTAGCTTTACGACGTAAGCTTGAGGGGACCTCCATAGTATTTTTTAGCTCATTGGGTAAGGTTTCATACACACGATACCATTCCTCAAAAAATATAGCATAGGCCTTCCATGGTTTTCCTCCCGTATAGTGAATAGTTCCTTCCTTGCGCACCCGTTTCCAATCTTCCAAAGAGTAAACTCTCAGGAAATTGCCCTTATCTGCATGAGTAAGGAAAGTTCGGATTCCATTATATATAGGTGGTAAGAACTTTAGTTTTCCTTGACACACGATATTAATGGCATCTTGGTCTGGAAACTCCAAGGCTTCTGTTTGAAGTATTGAGACAAATTTATCACTTAACTTATCCTGCCTCATCAATTCTAGGTTCATGATTAAGAAGCCTGAATTGATGTACTCCTTAAAGCGAAGCCCCAACTTATTATAGTTTCGTATCTGCCAATCACTACTAGCCTCTACTACACCTGCCATATAATAGCCTTCAAGGTCTAAGTTTTCAAACAGCTGACTCACATCCTGCCTAATTATGATATCGCAATCCATATACATAGCCCGATCATACTCGGGTAATTCCTCTGCAATTACAAGGCGATAGTTCGCTGCAGCCGTATAAGTAGGATCATAATACGCATCCTTGAGCTTCTCGCTAAGATTCATAAAGCGAAAGCTCAATCGTCCTGTTCCTTCATCAATAAGGCTTAAGAGGGTTAGCAATTTTTCATCAGGTTCATAACCAACTAAACAGATGACATCATAGCAAACCTCCTCTGGAGTAGCCCCAAGCAACGATCGTAGAGTAACACTCGCAGGAACGACATAATTAGGGGTAAAAGCAAGTATCAGTGGTATCAACATAGTTTTTGCTCGATAAAAGTCTTAATTATCCAAACAAAGATAATCAAGAAAAATGGGTAATAGTTATCAAACTATTACCCATTTTATTATTTCGTTGCTTGTTTAGCCTAATAGTTATTCTGCAACCTTAAGGAGAACAGCACGGCTACAACGAGGGTCGTTGTAATACATGTTTTCAACACCACCCTTGTCATCACGGATTAGCTGGCTAGCAGGTACTCCGAACTCATTAACAAGACAGTTGTAGA
>RBKG01000300.1 GCA_003640335.1 Porphyromonas sp. | reverse complement strand
CTTCGGTCGGCATATCACTAACCTTAGCTAAACCTTCAGAATTACTTCTATTTAACTCTGCAAGTCTTCTATCCAGTGTAGCCAAATAACTACGCAGACCTCTTGATATATTTTCTCTTATAGAACGAAGAGCATCAGCATACTTAACCACCATAGGATGATCAGTTTGACCTCCTGCTGTTTTTAACCAGCGATCATACTCAGGCTTAATACTGTTATACAAGCTTATCTGCTGCTCTATGCCGTTATACTCAATACCAATTCCTTCAGGTAGATATTCACGGGACTTTGCTAGATTATTTAGTTCCGCTAAGAAATAATTTGTAAGGCGCTTCTGAGTCTCAATTTCATCACTTGCAGTTTGATTAGCCTTAGACATTGAAGCATAATCTGAAACTACACTTGAAGGCATAATATAACGATTAGCTCTCTGGAAACTATCTGTTGAATAGGATACAGAATCTAACTCTTGCCCTAAACTCTTGATTCGTTCAGAAATAAATCGAGAGGTATTTTCAGCAATCTGTCTACGAAGACTTGAGCTCTCCTCGTTATATGAATCCACAAGAGCTACTAAGAAGTTCGTAATCTTAGCCTTATTATCGCCAGACAGACTCAAACGCAACACAGACGCTCTCGATTGTGGCTGACTAATAGTAATTGAATTCTGGTATACTGCAGCTAAAGACTTAATACTATGGCGAGTAACCATAATATTTGAAGCTGGCCAAACTCTATTATAACCTTCACCAGCCGAAACAATCATACGACCTTTCCCATAGCCAACTTCCTGACCTATCGGAATAATGCGTTCCTCTTTGTACTCCGGATTTGTAACCTTTACATGCGCAGCATCCTTATATTCAATATTAAATCGCTGTTCTAAGTCAAGTGTATCAGTAAATGCTATCTGAATTGGAGCGCTCTTGTATAGCTCTATTGTTCTAAATCCCTCTTTGACTTTATAGTCAATCTGTGCATCTACGGCTTTTATAGCTCTTCCGATAACGATGCGAGACTGAAACTGAAGAAGCTCTCTATCAACATTGATACGAGAAGCTCTGCGAGAAGCCAAATCAAAATCAATTGATGTTTTCTGAGCAGCATCACGAATCATCACAGTGACTACACTCTCATAAGTATAGCTTTGTCTAGCGCTATACCAATACATCAGAGCTGTACAAGCAATTATCGAGAGCACATACCAGTGCCAATAGCGAAGCAAGCGGAAGAATATCTCAAATAAATTGATGTCTGATTGTTCCCCTACTTGATTTAGTTTATTCACACTATTATTATCCATTATCGCTGCCATACGCTTATCTTCTTAATAGTGTAGTAATCGCTACTACGGACGTAATAGTAGTTGCCACATACCCCAACATTTGAAGGGCTCGTTCTATCCCTTCATAATTGCTTTGTCGATACAAAGGTTCAACATATACAATATCATTCTGCTTCAAATAAAATGCAGGAGAAGTGTAAATATCAGTTGACTTCATATTCAATCGGTAAGTTACAAACTGCCCATTGATACGTCTGATGATCATAACCTTTTCAATATTTGCATTGATAGGCAGATCCCCCATATAAGCAAGAGCTTCAAGGATACTTAAATCACGCTTATCACTCACACGCAGAACACCTCCTCCAATTGAGTTTATTGCTGTAAATGTAGCATTCTGATTGGCACTATAACCGCCTGATACTCCACCATTTCCGCCAACACCATTAAGAGCACCTAGCATATAAACTTGGAAATTCGCAAAAATAGTTTCTACACGTGGATCTGTAAGATACTTGCTTTTCTTTATCTGCTCTTCAAGATGACGAGAAACACCGTCCAAAGTTAAACCTGCAACTTTAACCCAACCAAGAACGGGAAAATTAATCTCTCCCT
>RBKG01000055.1 GCA_003640335.1 Porphyromonas sp. | reverse complement strand
TGGAGTATTAATCTCTATTGATGAAAATCGTTTCAATTCTCAGGTAGGTACAGAGTATCTTGAACAGCTCAGAAAGCGTATTGGAGATGAGGTTGTAGCAGTAGATCCCGCATATTTCAGACCTACAGAGGTTGATCTTCTTATTGGAGATCCTTCTAAAGCGATGAAGACTCTTGGTTGGAAGCCCGAGTATTCACTCTCAGATATCGTTACCGATATGATGCAAAGTGATGTAAAGCTTATGAAACGAGACACCTATCTAAGACAAGGAGGGTTTGAAACTAAAAACTATTATGAGTAATTTATCTTAGAAGATGAATTTAGATAGTAAAATATATGTCGCTGGTCATAGAGGGCTTGTAGGCTCGGCTATATGTCGAAGCCTACAGGCTCGTGGCTACTCAAATATTATAACTCGTACGCATAGCGAACTGGACTTAACAGACCCAGTAGCTGTGCGTATTTTCTTTGAAAGAGAAAAGCCTGAATATGTTTTCTTGGCTGCAGCTTTCGTAGGAGGTATACTAGCGAATAATACACTAAGAGCTGATTTTATATACAAGAATCTAGGTATTCAACAGAATGTAATAGGAGAGTCCTACCGCTCAGGAGTCAAGAAACTACTCTTCTTAGGCAGTACGTGCATTTATCCTAAAAATGCGCCTCAGCCTATGCCTGAGGACTGTCTGCTCAGTTCCGAGCTCGAGTACACAAATGAACCTTATGCTATTGCCAAGATTGCTGGGCTTAAGATGTGCGAAAGTTTTAATATCCAATATGGTACAAACTTTATTGCATGTATGCCCACGAATCTATATGGTCCTAATGACAACTTTGATTTAGAGCATAGTCATGTCTTGCCTGCAATGATACGCAAAATGATTTTGGCTAAGGCTGTTTATTCTGAAGATTGGACTACGATACGAAAGGATTTAAAGAAAAGACCTATATCTGCAGTACAAGATCCCGACAATGCAAGTGAAGCTATGCTCTTAGAAGCCCTTGCTCACTTTGGTATAACCCAAACAGAACTCTCTTTATGGGGAAGTGGTAAGCCTATGCGAGAATTCCTTTGGAGCGAAGATATGGCTGATGCTTGTGTTTTCTTGATGGAACACGTTAACTTCGTAGATTTAAGCCCCAAATGTAGTGAGGTGCGTAATTGCCACATCAATATTGGAACAGGGAAGGATATATCCATTCGAGATTTAGCCTACCTGATTAAGTCTGTTGTTGGCTATGAAGGAAAGATTACCTTCGACTCCACAAAGCCCGATGGTACGATGAAAAAACTAACAGATCCAAGCAAGCTAAATAATCTTGGATGGCATCATACCGTTGAACTAGAAGAAGGCATCAAACGTATATATGATTGGTATACTCTATCATAGGTGGTATATATTTTAATGAACCAACAGAGTAAACGACAATACTAAGATATAATTAAATGGAACCGCTAAAGCATGAATGTGGAATAGCAGCTATTCGTTTGCGTAAGCCACTGAGCTATTATCAAGAAAAGTATGGTAGCTGGCAGTATGGACTTAGTAAGCTCTATCTACTTATGGAGAAACAACACAATCGAGGACAAGAAGGTGCTGGGTTAGCTGTTGTCAAGCTCAATAGTAAAGCTGGTCGAGAATACCTGTACAGAGAACGTGCAGAAGGCTCTGGAGCTATTCAAGAAATCTTTAATAACATCCACAGCAATTACAAAGGCATATCACCCGAGCTTATGCACGATGCTCAGTATGCGGAGTCAGAGCTACCTTTTGCTGGAGAATGTTATATGGGACATTTACGCTACAGTACAACAGGCAAAAGTGGCTTAACCTATGTCCACCCAATGATACGCCGTAATAATTGGCGTGCAAAGTGCTTAGCAATATGCGGGAATTTTAATCTGACTAACGTTCATAGCATCTTTGAGAGTATTACCTCTGTCGGACAACACCCTAGGCATGTTTCCGACATGCATATTCTGCTTGAACAACTTGGTCATAGACTAGATAGAGAAGTAGAACGCCGATATCAGCAAAGCTTAAAACACTCACTCAAGGGAATGGACATTACCCATTACATCGAGGAGCGCATTGACCTGAGTAGTATTCTCAAAGAGTGCTCTCCCCTTTGGGATGGAGGGTTTGTCATGTGCGGACTTACAGGAAGTGGTGAAAGCTATACCATGAGAGACCCTTGGGGTATCCGTCCTGCATTCTATTATATAGATGAAGAAATTGTCGTTGTTGCTAGCGAAAGACCAGTTATACAGACTGTCATGAATGTTCCAGCCAATAAGGTTGTAGAGCTTCTTCCTGGTCAAGCACTATTGATTAACAGAGCAGGAGAACCTCGTACGGAACAGATTGCAGAACCGAAAAAATTCAAAGCTTGTTCCTTCGAACGTATATACTTCTCAAGAGGTAGTGACCAAGATATCTATAATGAACGTAAAGCACTTGGTCGCAATCTCACGGATAAGATTCTCAAAGTCATTGATAACGATTTAGACCACACAGTATTTTCATTTATTCCTAACACAGCTGAAGTTGCCTATTACGGCATGCTTGAAGGTATGAATAAGCACTTGGATAATGAAAAGCTAGAAACGATACAATCTGGCACTCTTACAGAACAAGAGCTAAAGAAGGTTATTTCTCGTCGTGTACGAAGCGAAAAGGTTGCAATTAAAGACATTAAACTTCGTACATTCATTAGCGAAGCCAAGAGTCGTGAAGATTTAGCAGCACATGTCTATGACATTACCTACGGAACAATTACAAAGGGCGTAGATAATCTCGTAGTTATTGATGATAGTATCGTGCGCGGTACAACACTTAAGCAGAGTATTCTTGGTATCTTAGATAGGCTTGAGCCCAAGAAAATAGTAGTGGTTTCTAGCTGTCCTCAAATACGCTACCCTGATTACTACGGCATTGATATGAGCAAAATGCGAGAGTTTATAGCTTTTCGTGCTGCAGTAGCTCTTCTTAAAGAAAGAGGTGAAGAGCATATTCTCCATGAACAATATCAAAAAGCATTGGCTCTGAAAGAAAAACCTTGGACTGAACCAGTAGATAATGTCGTTCAGCCCATTTATAAGAAATTCACTGTCGACGATATCTCTCGTAAGATAGTTGAGTTGCTTAAACCTCCACATATTAAAGCTGAGGTTGAGATTGTATTTCAAAGCTTAGAGGGCTTGCATGAGGCTATTCCTCATCACCCTGGAGATTGGTATTTTTCGGGAGATTACCCTACTCCTGGAGGTAGTCATTTAGTTAATCAAGCTTTCATTGATTATATGGAGCAAGATTTTATACAGAGTTAATAATGGAGCTTATAAATGTTGCTCCGTAATAATTCATTTTAATAGAGCGGAGCATGAAAGTGCTTTCGCTCTTATTTTTTTAGAACCTTTGAGTAATTTAGTAGATATTATAACGGTTAATAGTATGCATAACAGAAAACAAGCAAGTCTAATCTTAGATGATGGTAGTCGTTTTGAAGGCTTTAGTTTCGGGTACGAAAGTTCAGTTGCGGGGGAAGTAGTCTTTAACACAGCTATGACAGGCTATACAGAGAGTCTTACAGACCCTAGTTATCGTGGACAAATGATGGTGATGACCTACCCTCTAGTCGGCAACTATGGAGTGCCTTCAGGTGAAAAGGACGCAAATGGCATTGAGCTTTATTGGGAGAGTGACCGCATTCATCCATTAGCGCTTATTGTTAGTGAATACTCAGAAACCTATAGCCATTGGAATGCAGTCGAGAGCCTTGAAGATTGGCTCATTCGAGAGAAGGTTGTCGGCATTACGGGCATTGATACCCGAGAACTTGCCAAGACTTTACGAGTGAAAGGCTCTATGAAAGGAAAGATTATATTAGCTGATGATGCTGATATTCCTTTTGAAGACCATAACAAACGCAATCTAGTAGCAGAAGTATCTCCTAAAGAAGTTCTGGTCTATGGTAATGGACCTAAAAAAGTAGTCTTAGTGGACTGTGGTGCTAAGAACAACATTGTTCGCAAACTCATTAGACCAGAGCTCACACTCTATCGTGTACCTTGGGACTACGACTTTAATCAGATTGATTTTGACGGTTTATTCCTTAGTAATGGTCCTGGTGACCCTAACATGTGTAGCAAGACAGTGGAGCATATCCGAGTTGCTCTTTCTAAGGGCAAGCCTATTTGCGGTATTTGCATGGGTAATCAGCTTCTTGCTACAGCTGCTGGAGCGACAGTAAGCAAGATGAAATATGGTCATCGCAGTCACAATCAGCCAGTACTAGAGGTTGGAACAAATCGTTCTTTTGTCACTAGTCAGAACCATGGTTATGCTGTAGACCCTAGCACACTTGAGGCAGGCTGGAGAGAACGATACGTTAATCTTAATGATGGGAGTAACGAAGGTATTTGCCACGAAAGTCTACCTTACTTCTCTGCGCAGTTCCATCCTGAGGCCTGCAGTGGACCGACAGACACGATGTTCCTCTTTGATGAATTCCTCTCAAAACTTTAAGCAATCAAGTATAACTCAACGACAACAAGTATGAAACGAATAAATATAAATAAGGTTCTTCTTCTCGGGTCTGGTGCACTCAAAATCGGTGAAGCTGGAGAATTTGACTATTCTGGTTCTCAAGCTCTTAAGGCAATGAGAGAAGAAGGGATACATACAGTTCTAGTTAATCCGAATATCGCTACAGTTCAAACAAGCGAAGGTATTGCTGATGAGATTTACTTCTTGCCCGTAACACCTTACTTTATTGAGAAAGTTATCGAAAAGGAAAGACCTGATGGTATCCTGCTTGCTTTCGGAGGACAGACAGCTCTAAACTGTGGTGTAGCTCTGCACCGTTCAGGAGTACTCAAGAAGTACAATGTCGAAGTCCTTGGTACACAAATTGACGCTATCGTTAATACCGAAGATAGAGATTTATTTGTAGAACGCCTCAATGAAATAGACGTTAAAACGATAAAGAGCCAAGCCGTAGACAATATTGAGGACGCTCGCAAGGCAGCTAAAGAACTAGGGTATCCGGTTATTATCCGTGCTGCTTACGCTCTTGGAGGTCTTGGTAGTGGTTTCTGTGATAATGAGGAAGAGTTGAATGTTCTATGTAATAAAGCATTCTCATTTAGCCCACAAGTTCTTGTTGAACGTAGTCTTAAGGGTTGGAAAGAAGTCGAGTACGAAGTAGTGCGAGATAAGTACGACAACTGTATTACCGTGTGTAATATGGAAAACTTCGACCCTCTCGGCATTCATACAGGAGAAAGTATTGTTATCGCACCCTCTCAGACTTTGACTAATGATGAATACCATATGCTCAGAGAGATTGCGATACGCATCGTTCGACACATAGGCATTGTAGGGGAATGTAATGTACAATATGCTCTTGACCCTGAAAGCATGGATTACCGTGTTATTGAGGTTAATGCTCGCCTATCTCGTTCATCAGCCTTGGCATCTAAAGCCACTGGTTATCCCCTAGCCTTCGTTGCCGCAAAACTTGGTCTAGGTTATGGTTTGTATGAACTCAAAAATTCCGTTACTAAAACTACCCCAGCATTCTTTGAACCTGCACTAGACTACGTCGTATGTAAAATTCCTCGTTGGGACTTAGGTAAGTTCCATGGTGTAGACCGTGAGCTAGGTAGCTCAATGAAGAGCGTCGGTGAAGTTATGGCTATCGGACGAACTTTTGAGGAAGCTATGCAAAAGGGCTTACGCATGATTGGGCAAGGCATGCATGGTTTTGTTGCCAATAAGGCTCCTAAGATACAAGACCTAGATACAGCTTTACGTCAGCCAACCGATACTCGTGCTTTTGTTATTAGCCAAGCCTTTGAAGAAGGCTACACAGTAGACCAAGTACATGAACTTACAAAAATTGACCGCTGGTTCCTTGACAGACTATTTGGCATCAAGCAAACTGCAGATGAGCTATCATCATTACCAAGCCTAAGCGAAATCTCACCTGCTCTACTACGCCATGCTAAGCGTCAAGGATTCTCAGACTATCAAATAGGAAAACTCGTTGGTCAGGAAGGACTACATGGTGATGCACTTTCACTTGCAGTACGAGCCTTACGTCTTCAACATGGTATTCGTCCTGTAGTTAAGCAAATCGATACACTCGCAGCCGAATATCCAGCTGAAACCAATTACCTATATCTGACGTACAACGGTACGACCAATGACATTAGTTATGAGGCCGATGGTAAATCAGTAGTTGTTCTTGGCTCAGGAGCTTATCGTATCGGTAGTTCGGTAGAGTTTGACTGGTGTGGAGTCAATGCCTTGCAGACTATTCGCCGTGAAGGTTACCGCTCAGTCATGATTAACTATAATCCTGAAACAGTTAGTACTGACTACGATATTACAGATAGATTGTACTTTGACGAACTAACACTAGAGCGTGTCCTCGATATCCTAGACCTTGAAACTCCTAAGGGCGTTATCGTTTCTACAGGAGGTCAGATACCTAATAACTTAGCACTCAAACTTGCACATCAAAATATTCCTATCCTCGGCACTCAAGCTGAAGATATTGACGGAGCAGAAGACCGCCATAAGTTCAGTGCTATGCTTGACCGACTAGGAGTAGACCAACCTAGATGGAAGGAGCTAACTACTCTATCTGATATTGATGAATTTATTGCTGAAGTTGGCTTCCCTGTTCTTGTCCGACCTAGTTATGTTCTATCGGGAGCTGCGATGAATGTCTGCTCTAACCAAGAGGAACTATATCGTTTCCTTGAACTAGCAGCCAATGTCAGCAAGGAGCATCCTGTAGTGGTTAGCCAATTCATTGAGCACGCCAAAGAAGTAGAGATTGACGCTGTCGCTCGTGATGGTGAGATTATCGTGTACGCAATTAGTGAACACATTGAATTCGCTGGGGTACACTCGGGTGATGCTACTATCCAGTTCCCTGGGCAGAAGTTATATGTAGAGACTGTGCGACGCATCAAGCGTATCAGTCGCCAAATCGCAAGCGCATTACATATCTCAGGTCCATTCAATATCCAATTCCTAGCCAAGGGTAATGAGATTAAAGTAATCGAATGTAACCTAAGAGCTTCTCGTAGCTTCCCATTTGTGAGCAAAGTTCTAAAGATTAATTTCATAGACCTCGCGACTCGCATCATGCTAGGCTTACCCGTTGAGAAACCTGAGAAGAGTGCATTTGACTTGGATTATGTCGGCATCAAAGCCTCTCAATTCTCATTCGCTCGTCTACAAAAGGCAGACCCTGTATTAGGCGTAGATATGATGAGTACGGGAGAAGTTGGCTGTATCGGAGATGATACTAATGAAACAGTACTCAAGAGTATGCTTTCTGTTGGCTATCGTATCCCAGAGAAAAGTGTTCTGCTATCAACAGGCGGATATAAGCAGAAAGTGGATATGCTAGATTCTGCTCGTCTACTCTTTGACAAGGGCTATAAGCTCTATGCTACACAAGGAACGCATGACATGCTAGCTGAGAATGGCATAGAGTCTACCCTCGTTTACTGGCCAAGCGATGAAGGCAAACAACCTCAAGCACTAGAACTTCTGCATGAGAAGAAAATTGATATGGTAGTTAATATCAATAAGAATCTTACAGTGGGAGAGCTAACAAATGGTTATCGCTTGCGTCGTGCAGCAATTGACTTAAATGTACCTTTGCTAACGAATGCTCGCTTAGCATCGGCCTTCATTACAGCCTTCTGCACTACTCC
>RBKG01000169.1 GCA_003640335.1 Porphyromonas sp. | reverse complement strand
CCTGAAAAAGCTATACTAGATAGCTGGAATGTTCCTAGCTATACTGATTTTCGTATTGCAGAAAGCGGTCTACTCCCAGAACGATATCTCGGAAAAGGGTTTAATCTTCTCAAGAGTTCATTTACTGATGCAGGGGGATTTACTGACTACAGTATTATATCAAATGGAACTGCTCCGTGGTCTCCATTTGGAAGGGCAATCGAGGAAGAAAATCTTCATCCTATTGTAAATGCTTACGGGAGCTTAGACCTTCACCAAGAGCTCCATCAAGATTTAAGTAAAACGACTTCAATTGATTCTATTCGCTTTTCTACTACTGCAACGTATAAGTCGAATACTTTGTCGTACGTTACAACAGATGTTTCTCGGAACAACAAGAAAAGTCATACATACAATTCCTTTATCTACAGAAAGGATAAGGTTATAATGTATGATTTATCTGATCCTAAAAATCTGGAATTCTATCTCAATAAAAGGTTTGTTAGTGATTTGTCTCAATTAAGTGCCGCAGATTTAATATCAAAATATGGTACACATATTGTGACAAAGTACTACATTGGTCCCTACATAGACCTACGAGTGTCTGCAAACTCTTCAATATTTTCTGCCGAAGATGTGAAGAAGTTGGAGGCCAGAATTTGGGATAACAAGATAAACATAGATCCTACTCTAAGAAATAAGGTGGAGAAAAACTCAACTGATATTTCTGTGGTATACCGTCAAGGTGGAAGTGATTATATTCCAGAAAAATCCCTTCTAAGTGTAGCTACATTTTATAAAGAGGGAACTATTGAATCTTTAGATATTAGAGCATGGGAAAAGGGTATTAGGAATGATAATTCATTTCTAATGCTAGGGCGAGGTGAGGATGCTATACTCCCTATCCCAGACCTTATATCAAATACTCCCTTAAAGATTAAATATATATCGGGGATTTTGCATAATGTATTTCCTGCCATCAACTATATTCTATGTAATCCTAAGACTTTCCAACCCATTAAATTGAATAACCAGTATCTTCGTGTTGAATTGCTAGGCTACAACGACGGGATGAATCTTATACATCTAGGGATTGATGGAGGACAAATTCTAACGGAAAGTTATATAACATCGATGCCTTACAAAAGACACAAATGGGACTTGGAACAACATCAAAACGGCTTATGGACTATTAGAAGTCGTGCTTCTGGGATGTACCTCTGTACAGATAAGCAACTAAGAGCGATTGATGCTGATTCTAATGGTCAGAGGTATTGGCTTCTTAACCCAATTATTCCAACGGTAGATGGAAATACTAGAAAAATATCTCAATTATTTATCCCACTAAAATAATATTACGGAATAATAGAGCCTATTTTTGATATGCCCCCGAATGTTAGACAAAAAAACATTCGGGGGCATATCAACCTACATACTCTTCTCTCGCTGGGCCGGGCTAACCGAAATCAGATGTGCTCGCCTTTCTGCGCTTAGTCGTGGTTTGGGGCTTATTTCGTATCTTTGCACAAATAAGTGGATTATAGTATCCATATTTATAGAGAAGTATGATAACTACGAAGTATAGATTATATTCCTGCATCTTAGTCTGCTTAGTTGCTGTGGCAACTCTTGTAGCTCAGACGCCAAGGCGTCAAGAGGCTGTTGAAGGCTATATCCGTAAGCACTGCAAGGAAGCTATACGACAAATGGATAGATATAGCGTGCCTGCGAGTATTACTATGGCACAAGGGATTGTGGAAACTGGTGCTGGGCGTAGTAGCTTGGCAAAAGATTTTAATAACCATTTTGGTATCAAATGTCATCGCTCTTGGTCTGGTAAGCGTACTTATAAGACGGACGATGCTCCCAATGAGTGTTTTCGCTCCTATGATAAATGGGAGGATAGCTATGAAGATCACTCTATATTCCTCAAGAATAAACGTTATTTGAGTCTATATGCTTTGCGTAGTGATGACTACCGAGGCTGGGCTAAGGGCTTGCAAATGGCAGGTTATGCGACCGATAAGGGTTATGCAAACCGCTTAATCCAAATCATAGAAACTTACGAGCTTTATGCGCTTGATGGTGGCAAATATCCGCTTTGGATGGGGGATGATAAGTCATTTAATCGCCCTGAACCAAGTCCACAGCGTCGCCAAACTCATAGGGTTCAGACGCCTCAGCGTCCTATTTATATGAGCTATGGTCTCTACTATGTGCTTGCAGATCCGGGCGATAACTTGCAGCGTATAGCCGATGATGTGGGTGCTTCAGCAAAGAAATTAGCTCGTTACAATGATGTTCCCTTGGATATGACTTTCCAAGAAGGAGATATTATCTATCTAGAGAAAAAGCATAGCCGTGCGACAGAGTCTTATAAGAGTCATGTAGTAACTATCGGAGACTCGATGTATAGCATTGCTCAGCGTTATGGTATTAGACTAGAACAATTATACAAGATGAATAATAAGGATGAAGACTATGTTCCTACAGAAGGGGACGTGCTTCGTCTACGTTAGACTTCAACTCATATCACCTAAGTAAAACAAAACTATGGACGAGAGATATATACAGCGTGGTGTCTCTGCTAGTAAAGAGGATGTTCATAATGCTATTAAGCATGTAGATAAAGGTCTTTATCCAACGGCATTCTGTAAGATTATTCCCGATATATTGGGCGGAAATCCTGAGTATTGTAATATCATGCATGCAGATGGAGCAGGTACCAAGAGCTCACTTGCGTACATGTATTGGAAAGAAACGGGTGATATTAGTGTCTGGAGAGATATTGCGCAAGATGCGCTTATCATGAATATAGACGACCTTCTGTGCGTGGGAGCGACGGATAATATCCTAGTATCTTCTACAATCGGACGTAATAAACTCCTTGTTGGAGGCGAGGTTATTAGTGCCATCATCAATGGTACAGAAGAGCTGTTGGCTGAGCTACGCGAGATGGGTGTTGGTGTTTACTCTACTGGAGGTGAAACTGCAGATGTAGGAGACCTAGTACGCACAATCATCGTCGATAGTACGGTTACTTGCCGTATGAAGCGTAGTGATGTTATTGATAATGGTAATATCCGTGGTGGTGATGTAATCGTTGGTTTGTCTTCTTCGGGGCAAGCAAGCTACGAAAGCAAGTATAATGGTGGTATGGGCAGTAATGGCTTGACAAGTGCTAGGCATGATGTCTTTGCCCATGAGCTTGCTAAGAAATATCCTGAGAGCTATGATGCAGCTGTACCCGAAGAACTTGTATATAGCGGTAATAAGAACTTGACTGATACTGTCGATGGTAGTCCTCTAGATGCAGGTCGTTTGGTATTGTCTCCAACACGCACCTATGCACCTATTATCAAAGCGATTTTAAGCGAGATGAGAGCCAAAATCCATGGCATGGTGCATTGTTCTGGTGGAGCTCAAACGAAAGTATTGCACTTTGTAAAGAATAAGAAGATTATCAAGGATAATCTATTCCCTATTCCTCCGCTATTCAAACTGATACACGAGGAGAGTGGTACTCCTCCTCAAGAGATGTATAAGGTATTCAATATGGGGCATCGTATGGAGCTATATGTCGCTCCCGAAGATGCTGAGCGCATAATCGAGATTAGCCGTAGCTATGGCGTCGATGCTCAGATTGTCGGTCGTGTGGAAGACCGCGCTGAGGGTAATAGCCTAGAGATACATTCTCCTTGGGGCGTACTTAAGTATTAAGAACAATAATAAATCAAGAATAAAAACAACTAAATATAATATATGGCATCAGAGAACGATTTGCTTAGTCGCATAGAGGGACTAGAAATCCGTTTTGAGGAAATAACTTCCCTTATTACTGCACCAGACATTATTGCAGATCAAAAACGCTTCATGAAGCTCAGTAAAGAGTATCGTGATTTAGAGCGTATCCTTGCCAAAGGAAAGGAATATCGTAATCTATTAGGAAACATTGAAGAGGGGCGTGAAACGCTCGAAACAGAGAGTGACCCCGAACTGAGAACTATGGCTCGTGAAATGATGAATGAAGCTGAAGAGCGCATTCCGAGCCTAGAAGAAGAGATTAAGCTCCTTCTTATCCCTGCAGACCCAGAGGATGAGAAGAATGTAGTTATGGAAATCCGTGGTGGTACGGGTGGCGATGAAGCTGCTATCTTTGCGGGTGACCTTTACAAGATGTACGTACGTTACTGCGAAGGACGTGGCTGGAAATGCGAGGTAACAAGCGTTAGCGAAGGTACAGCGGGTGGCTACAAAGAAATTATCTTCAGTGTTACTGGTGAAGGTGTTTATGGTATTCTCAAGTATGAGAGTGGAGTACACCGCGTACAGCGTGTGCCAGCAACAGAGACTCAGGGACGTGTACATACTTCGGCAGCATCTGTGGCCGTCCTTCCCGAGGCAGAGGAAGTGGATGTCGTATTAAATCCTGCTGATATCGATTTCCATACTTCTAGGTCTGGAGGTGCTGGAGGTCAGAACGTCAACAAGGTAGAAACTAAAGTGCAGCTAACACACAAACCTACGGGTATTGTCGTGGTTTGTCAGCAAGCACGTACACAGCTAGCGAATAGAGAGCTTGCTATGCAGATGTTGCGTACTAAGCTCTATGATATAGAGGTTTCTAAGCATAATGAAGCTATCGCAGCCAAGCGTAAGACGATGGTTTCTACTGGGGATAGGTCTGCTAAAATCCGTACATACAACTATCCTCAAGGTCGTGTAACTGACCATAGAATAAACCTCACGCTGTATAACCTAGGTGCGATTATGAATGGTGAAATTCAGCCGATTATTGATGAGTTGATTATCGCTGAAAACATTGAGCGCATGAAGGAAGCTGCCATCTAATAGAAAGATTAAGATTATTATGACTAAACAAGAACTTTTTGAGAATATAAAGCGTAAGCGCAGTTTTCTCTGTATTGGTCTTGATACTGATATTGCTCGAATACCAGCACATCTGATGGATAAGGAAGACCCGGTCTTCGAATTTAATAAACTTATTATCGATGCTACGGCTCATCTCTGTGTAGCCTACAAACCTAATTTGGCTTTCTATGAGAGTATGGGTTCTTTTGGCTTGAAGAGTTTTGAGAAAACTGTCTATTATATTCAAGAGCATTACCCCGACCAATTTATTATCGCAGATGCTAAGCGTGGCGATATTGGTAATACAGGTGATATGTACGCACGCAGCTTCTTTGAAAATATGAATCTTGACGCTGTTACGATTTCGCCTTATATGGGTAAGGATAGCGTGATGCCAACGCTAAAGAAACCTAATGCTTGGACTATATTACTTGCTCTAACAAGTAATCCCGGTAGTGAGGACTTCCAAATGATGCAAGATGCACAAGGAGAGTATCTATTCGAACGCGTACTAAGACTATCTAAGGAGTGGGGTACTAGCGAACAGATGATGTACGTTGTCGGAGCAACAAAAGCTGATATGCTGACTCGTATCCGTGAGATTGTACCAGAGCACTTCCTCTTAATCCCGGGTGTCGGAGCGCAGGGCGGAAGCCTTAGCGAAGTGGCTCAGCATGGATTTAATGAGCAGTGTGGTATCCTCGTCAATGCTTCTCGTAGCATCATTTATGCCGATGATAGCGAGCAGTTTGATATTAAGGCTGCAGAGGAAGCCGAAAAGATTCGCTTCGAGATGGCAGACTTATTACACAGAGCTAATTTAGTAGACGCAAAGTAAAACGATATGGCATTACAGTTTAGTGCAGAGCAACTCGCTCATATCTTGCATGGCAAGATTGAGGGTAATGCCGAGGTCGTCGTTAATGACTTTGCTAAGATTGAAGAAGCTAAAGCAGGTCAGTTAACATTCTTATCAAATAAGAAATACGAACCATTCTTATATACCTCAGAGGCAAGCATCGTGCTTGTCGATGAGGATTTAGAGCTTAAAGAAGCATGTAAAGCAACGCTCATTCGTGTGCCTAATGCTTATGCGGCCTTGGCCGAACTGATGCAGATGGCAGAAGCCCAGCTAACAGTGCGCCCAAAAGGTATTCACCCTCGAGCAGTGATTAGCGAAACAGCCCAAATTGATGGCGTCGTTTATGTGGGTGCTGGTGCGGTTATCGAAGATGGTGTAGAGATTGGTGCAGGGTCTTATATCTATCCTAATGTGTATATTGGTAAGGATAGTAAGATTGGTGCCAATTCTATTATTTACCCTAATGTCGTGATTTATCACCGTACGGAGGTTGGTGCGCGCTGCATCTTGCATGCAGGGGCTGTCATCGGGGCTGATGGCTTTGGCTTTGCACCTCAGTTAGATGGTTATCATAAGATTCCTCAACTAGGAAACGTTATCATCGAAGATGATGTAGAGGTAGGAGCAAATGCTTGTATCGATAGAGCCGTAATGGGTAGTACGATTATTCGCAGAGGAGCTAAACTGGATAATCTTGTCCAGATAGCTCACAATTGTGAAGTTGGTAGTCATACAGTTATGGCTGCTCAAGGCGGTATGGCTGGTTCGTCTAAGATTGGCTCATGGTGTCAGACTGGAGGACAGGTTGGTATCGCAGGTCATCTTAAGATTGGCAACAAGGTACAGCTAGGAGGTCAGACTGGTGTCATTGGTGACGTTGAAGACGGTAAGACGCTTCTCGGTGCTCCTGCAATGGATGCTCGTGGGGCTATGCGCACCTATGCTGTCATGAATAAGCTCCCCGATATGTATCGTCGCCTCAATGAACTAGAAAAGATTATTAACAACGCTAAGAAAGAAGATAATGTCTAAGCAACAGACACTAAAAGGAAGTTTTTCCCTCAGTGGTAAGGGACTACATACAGGTCTGCAAATCAATATAAGTTTTCACCCAGCTCCAGCTGGCACTGGTCGTGTTATTCGTCGTGTAGATGTAGAAGGCACTCCCGAGATACCTGCTCTTAGCGAGTTCGTTAAGGGTACGGAGCGAGGAACTGTTCTGCGTAAGGGTGATGTCCAAGTAAGTACTATTGAGCATGGTCTTAGTGCTCTCTACGCTTTGGGTGTAGACAATTGCTACATTGATGTAGATGCTCCCGAATTTCCTATTCTTGATGGTAGTGCTATTGAGTATGTGCGTAAGATTAAAGAAGTAGGTCTTGTTTCTCAAGAGTTAGAGCGAGAGTACTATATCGTCAAGCAGCGAACAGAGGTTGTCAGTGAAGATGGACGCAGTCGTATCCTTTTACTCCCTGACCACTCATTTGGCGTAGATGTTCATATTAGTTTTGATAGTCCTATCTTGAGCAATCAGTTTGCTTCATTGGATAACCTCAAGAAGTTTGAGACAGAGATTGCCGCATCTCGCACTTTTGTTTTTGTGCGTGAGATAGAGCAGTTACTAGCGCATAATCTTGTAAAGGGTGGAGACCTTGATAATGCTCTCGTTATTTACGATAAGGAGATGGAGCAGAGTAGTCTCAATGACCTGTGCAAGCTTATGGGTGTAGAGCCTAAGAAGGGTATTGAGCTGGGTTATATCAATAATGCGCCCATCATCTTCCCTAATGAGCCAGCAAGACATAAGCTTCTTGATGTGCTTGGAGACCTTTCTCTTATTGGTCGTCCTATCCAAGGGCGTATTATTGCTACTTGCCCAGGGCATAAGATTAACAATGAGATGGGTCAGAAGATTCGTCGTGAGATTAAGCAGAACGAGAGTCAGGCTCCTATTTATGACCCTAATAAGGAACCTCTCATGGATGTTAAACGCATCCAAGAGCTTTTACCACATCGATACCCTTTCCTTCTTGTAGATAAAATCATTGAGAG
>RBKG01000294.1 GCA_003640335.1 Porphyromonas sp. | reverse complement strand
GCTCACTACCGCATACCTGCTATTGTACGCCTCAACAATGGTAACCTCGTAGCCTCGATAGATAAGCGCAAGACTACGGACAATGACCTTCCCTCCAACATTGATGTCGAAGTTAAAATCAGCCGTGATAATGGGCGCACATGGAGTAAACCTATTACAGTAGCTAAGGGTACTGCCGAGCATGGTTATGGCGATGCCGCCATTACCACAGATGGCAAAAACATCTATATGGTTATGGTTGCAGGCTCAGGGCTATGGCACTACCCTAGTCAAGCCAAGAAGCCTCTAGAGATGTATTTCTCTAAGAGCAGCGATGGCGGGCTTACGTGGACGCCAGTAAAAAATATCACAGAGCAAGTTTATACAGACAAATATCCTAATGGAGGGTTCTTTGGTTCGGGTAATGGTATCATTACGAGCAAAGGACGCATTGCTTTCGTAGCCGCTCTACGTACCGAAGCTAAATGGGGTGGTCGTATGGATAATGTGCTCGTTTATTCTGATGATAAGGGTGCAACTTGGCAAGCTTCGCCTGTGGCTCGTGCCAATGGTGATGAGAGTAAAGTCATCGAACTTAGCAATGGCGATTTGCTCATCTCAAGCCGTAATCGTGCTGGAGGAGCCAATGCTCGTACTTTCGTACTCAGCCATGACCACGGACAAACTTGGTCCGCTCCTAAGACTTGGCCTGAGTTAATGGGTAATGCTTGTAATGCTGCCCTTACTCGCTATTCAAGCGAACGCACAAAGGGAGAAAAGAATATTCTCCTGCATACGCTCCTAGAGAGCCCTAGCCGAGACCACCTACGCATCTATATGAGTGAAGACGAAGGCAAAACATGGTCTTTAGGAAAAACTGTCTGCGATGGCGAAGCAGCCTATAGCGAGGTTACGCGTCTAAAAAATGGAAACGTCGGTATCATTAGCGAAGAGAACGACCGCCCTGCATATGATATTTACTTTACTGAGGTTAGCCTTAATTGGATTAGACAAGGTAAAGCTCTAAAGAAATAATTACCACTTATGAGAAAACTACAAAGCATCAGCCTACTCTTAGCTGGAGTTATCGGACTATCATCATTTACCCATAGTCCACAAGTGCGCAAAGCACCTAAAAACACAGTACGCATCAAAGGATTTCTTGAGAATAAGAAGAATGATGGAGATACTGTATTGCTTCTACGGTCTAATGCAGACCTCGTTGATACTATTGCTACAAGCGTAGTTAAGGGACAAAACTTTACGTTCCCCAAGAGCTTTGATGTAGATACCATCGCTACTTATCAAGTGCGTCTTGGCATCAGACAGCAAGCCCCCATCATCCTTGAAGCTGGAGATTTGAATGTCAATCTTTCTAAGGGACTAACGCAGGGGAGCAAGCTTAATGACCGTTATGCCCAGTTTCAGAAGGCACTAAACTTATACTCTGATAGCGTCTACACAGCCTTCGGGAAAGCCAAGGAGGCAGAGCAACAGAAAATATCAGACGCTTACCAAAGCGAATGTATCAAGAGATATGAAAAGGCTCTAAAAGAGAATAAGGCTAATGTAATAGGCACAATGGCTCTATTCCATCTTATCTCTGGAGAGTTCTCTGCGAGCAATGAGCAAATAGACGCTTGGCGCAAGATAGCAGATGCTTCTATCCTGAATACCTCTGAAATTAAATACCTAACAGGTATCATCGATGCACGTACAGCCACTCAGCCTGGTGCTTCATATAGAGACGTCGCAGGTAGTGACGAGCATGCCAATAGAAAGCTGAGCCAATATGCAGGGCAAGGACACTATACCCTTGTTGATTTTTGGGCTAGCTGGTGCGGTCCTTGCCGTAGAGCAATGCCAGGGCTCAAGAAGATTTATGAGACTTATCACAAGGATGGGTTAGAAATCGTAGGTATTGCAGTATGGGACCAATGGGCAGACCACTTAAAAGC
>RBKG01000299.1 GCA_003640335.1 Porphyromonas sp. | reverse complement strand
CTCATCAAGGTTCATACCACTACGCTCACTCATCATACGCACATTGGCCTTAGGTATGATGATGCGTGCCAATGGAGAATTAAGCATAGAAAAAGCCTTATTGAGCTTAGGTAACTCTTGCTTTAGTGCAGGATAAGTACTCAATAAGTCCTTAACCCTTGTATCAGGAGTAATCTCTAATGCTCCCACTTCATTAGCTGGTTCATGCTTCTCCTCGCTCTCAGCTGGAACTGGTTCCTCTGCAGGCTTAGTTGCTTCTGATGAATAAGCGGCATCATGCTTGCTAGCTGCTGTCGTATCATTACTCCATTTAAGTAGTGTACGCGAACCTTCGAGCTTGCGAATACGAGAACAATCCTGCATCATCTCAAGCACACCACGGAAGCGACCATTTTCGTCTCTCACAGCTACATAATAGATATAAATAAATAAGTCGCCCTTATTTATCCAAAAGTCCACTGTATCCTGCTCGCCCGTACGGAACTTCTCAATAATCTCTTCTACAAGATGTACACTTGTGCGAGGGTGGCAATTCTTCACATCACGCCCAATCACATTCTTACTACGAGGGAATACTCTGTGCTCTGTATCTGTATAGAACTTAACGATTTCGTTTTCGTCCACATACGATATATCCACAGGCATGTGCTTATAGATAAGGTTGATTTGCTCGAGAGTGAGTTTACCCGTAGCCACATCCAAGACGGTATCCGCAGAAGCATTTCCGCCAGCAGAATAGCCATACTTATTCAGTAGTGATGCTAGCTCTGCGCCAAATCCAGCTTGAGGAGCCGCACTATTTTCATTAGAAGGTGCTTCTTCCGTCTTCTCTTCAGACTCAAGGGTAATAAACGCAAAACCTATTTCCCTATCGCCACTCTTCATTTCTTCAAATTCAGCTGGACTAATCATAGCCAAAGATGTAGGATAGAGCACTGTCTCTTCCTTCTCCATGAGGTCAAGCACATCGTGGATAATGGTTTTCTGCATAGCGATGAACTCGGCATCCTTATCCTCCTCTATGAGTTTGCGTGTATCTCGGATTTCATCTCTGATAAAGTCGTCCAATAGCCACATGGTAGTCGTTGGGCGGTCAAAACCTTTCTGCTCAAGAATAGAATATAGCTGATTTTGCTTGCGAGAAAGGTGTGTGCGCCACTTAGCTAGCTCATCATAGATACCTAACCACTCGTTCTTAATAACAGGATATGGCGCTAGTCGCTCAACCTCCTTAAGTACCTTGCGCATCTCATCATTCTCACGATAATAGCACATAATCGGGTGATTACTTGGCAGGTCTGGGCGTGATGTGTCCATAACTTCCTCAAAAAGAAGCATCATAGACTGAATATCTTCCTTGCGACACTCATCGTCCTCTATGGTCTTAAGTTCCTGCTCAGCAAGAGCTATCTCATAAGGGCGCAACTTAGTAACCTGTTCCCTAAGACGCTTTCTTCCCTCCTCTAGACTTATAGCCCCACTCATGTAGGCCTCCTTAATATCAAGGACTACTCGAAGCTTATCTAAATCAACCTCAGGGAGGTGACTCTTCATATCTTTAGCACTCATGGCAATAGTCTATTAGCGACGGTAAACAAGGTAGACAAAGAATTCGCACTCCGAAAGAGCCTCTACGGCTACAGTATGCTCACCAGCAAAACGCAGAACAGCACCAGCATTCAAATTGTGAACTTCCGAGCCGTCTAATGTCACTTTGATATCCCCCTTGATAGGAGTGAAGAATACTTCTTGCCCCTTATGGTCGTGTGCTGGAACGCTTTCACCCTGAGCAAGCTTGATGTGAACGAGTTGAAGCTCCTCATTCTTGAGAAGCATACCTGTTTCTGTGTATGTCTGACCTAACATATTAGTTTGTTATATTTGAGTTTGACTTAATTGATGTAACAAAGGTATAAGTTATTATCTATTCATAATGTAACACGAGTTACA
>RBKG01000227.1 GCA_003640335.1 Porphyromonas sp. | reverse complement strand
ATTCCGATAGGACTAGAGATGGTTTATGGTATTCGTTTTTAGAGAAAAGGAACAGCTTGTTTAAACTAAATGTAAGGGGGAGTACTCTGATTATGGAGTACTTCTCCTTGTGTTTATGTGCTTGAACATTGGGCGTATAGGTGAGGTTATATACAAGTACTTTTATGTCGTTTTGGTATAGTACTTGCCGAGAGGTGTACGCCCAAAGTACGAGTGAACAATGAAATTGAAATACAAATATGTTATTAAGCATTAAGCAAGCCTTGGGCATCTTTGCCTGCGTCCTTGCTTTTAGTTCGTCCCTAGTGGGGCAAACATCAGCTGATACCTTGCGTCTTAGTGAAGCCGATGCCTTGCGCATCGGTTTGGAGCGTAACCTGAACTTGAAGTCGGGACGACTTGGGATAGAAAAGGCTGAGACGGATAAGCGTGTAAGCCTTGCTCGTCTATTCCCTACGCTTAGTTTAGGGGGGCAGTATGGTTATGCTCTGAAGAAGCAAATCGTTTATTTTGGTGGCGATGCTCCTGAGGGAGGAAAAGGCGGAGCCATGAACCCCTTTGCAGGTCTAGCGAGTGAGGGTATCGAGATGGGGCAGACGCACAACATCACAGGTAGCTTTAGTGCGCAGATGCCGCTTGTGAACTTCCAACTATGGGAAAGTCTTAAGCTAGACAAACTCTCGGTAGAGCAGGCTTTAGAAAAGGTTCGTTCTTCGGAGATTAACCTCAAAGGCGAGGTGCGCAAGGCTTATATTGGAGCTTTGCTGGCAGAGGAGAATATGCGTGTCCTAGACTTTAGTCTTAAGGCTATGGAAGAAAATCTGAAGTCTATAAAGCTCAAGTATGACAAAGGTCTAGTGGCTGAATACGATTATATACGTATGAAGACGCAGCGTGATAACCTTAAACCAACGCTTGCATCAGCCGAAGCACAGCGCAAGTTGGCTCGTATGAAGCTCTTGGTTCTTCTGGACTATGCACCCGAGACGCCCCTTGTACTTACGGGTAATCTCCTCAAAGATTACGAGTCTTACGCAGTGCAACCTAAGGTTAAGACTGATGAAGAAGTTAGTTTGGAGGATAATGCCGCTTTGCGTCAGTTGCGTCTAGGCTTGCGTCAGATAGATGAGGGGATTAAGGTTAAGCGTATGGAGTATATGCCGTCACTTGGTTTGTCCTTCAACTATACTTACAACTTTGCGAGTAACTTACTACACTTGAGTAATCACAGACGCTGGTCCCCTAGCTCGAATATAGGGCTGTCGCTCAGCGTTCCGCTTTACACAGGTGGTAGTACTCGTTATGGGCTGAAGAGTCTTGACCTGCAGCGCAGGCAATCGCTGATACAGATGACAGAAGCCAAAAATCAGCTAAATCTGCAACGCATTAGCCTAGAAGAAAATCAGCGTCAAGCAGTAGCCCAATATACGGCTAGCCTACAAGCGGAGAGCTCGGCTCGTAAGGGTTTGAGTATAGCCCAAGTGCGTTATCGCTCTGGTCAGGGTACGGTCTTAGAGCTTAATGATGCTGAGCTGGCACTACGACAAGCTGAACTAAATAAAAATCAAGCCCTCTATACCCTTGTAGTCGCTCTATGCGAAACAGATGTTTTATTAGGTAGATAGGCAAGTGCCCATTTCAAGATGATATTATGATGAAGAAGACATATTTTAAGACAACAATAATGAGCCTTTTGCTTGCTTCCCTTTTGCCTGCATGTAAGGGCGGTAAGCAGACCGATAAGGCAGCCACTAGCGACAGCATCAAAATCACACAAGTGGAACTAAGTCCCGTCGTGGAGCAGACTATCAGTCAGGACGAGGAACTAACGACGACACTAGAAGCTAAGGTTAAGAATAACATTAGCGCACAGACTGGGGGGCGTTTGTCTCAGTTGCTCGTGGCAGTGGGTGACCGTGTACAGCGTGGTCAGGTGCTTGCTCGTCTAGAGGCTACACAGCTAGCGACAGCGCAGATACAACTCAAGGATGCGCAAACGAACTTACAGCGTATGGACGAGGTCTATAAGGCTGGGGGCGTTAGCCGTGCGCAGTGGGAGCAGGCGAAGAGTACCGTCCTTGTAGCCCAAGAGCAGGTGCGCAACCTCGCTGAAAACACGGCTCTGCGTAGCCCTATTAGTGGGGTAGTAACCGCCAAAAATTATGATAATGGCGATATGACTTCTCCTTCGTTACCTATTGTCGTTATTGAACAGATTAGTCCTCTAAAAGCTGTGGTTAAGGTCTCGGAGAGCTTGTACAGCAAACTCAAAAAGGGCGTGAAGGCAAGTTTGAAGACGGAGGCTCTCGGAGAGTCTGTCTTTGAAGGTCAGATAAGTAATATCTTCCCAACTATCGACAAGCAGACGCACACGATTACCGTGGAGGTAGAGTTTGCGAATAAACAGCAGGAGCTACGCCCCGGTATGTTTGGTCGTGTGACGCTTGACCTTGGTGAGCGACAGATTATAGCCGTTCCCGATAAGGCTGTTATGCGCCTTGTGGGGGCTGGTACGCGCTATGTCTATGTGGCTAAGGACGGTAAAGCGGAGTACAGAGTAGTAACGCTCGGCAGTAAGTTTGGCGATGTGCAAGAGATTACCTCAGGTCTTGCTGTCGGGGAGCAGGTTATTGTCAAGGGGCAGGCTAAGCTCACCAACGGAGCACCTATAAAGGGATAGAGCTATGAGTATCTACGAAACAGCCGTCAAGAAACCGATTACGACGGCACTCATCTTCGTTGCGATAGCGATATTGGGCTTCTTCTCGTGGTCCAAGCTCTCTGTGGAGCTATTGCCTCAGTCCGATACCAATACTATTATGGTGGTTACGGCTTATCCCGGTGCTAGTGCTGAGGATATAGAGAGTAATGTCACGAAGGCCTTAGAGAATAGCTTAAATAGCGTTCCCAATCTCAAGCACATAACGAGTAGGAGTAGTGAGAATACTTCTGTCATTACGCTGGAGTTTCAAGCTGGTACCTCTACGGAGTCTGCCACCAATGATACTCGTGATAAAATTGATGCTGTCCGTTCGTCATTGCCTAAGGGCATCAATCAGCCTGTAATCTTTAAGTTTAGTGCTGCCGACATTCCTATTGCTATCCTAAGCGTGGAGAGTGTCGAGAGTGCTGATGGTCTTAAGAGAATCTTAGAGGAGCAAGTGGTCAATCCGCTGGCTCGTATAGAGGGTGTCGGCTCGGTGTCCGTTGTGGGTGCTTCTGAACGTGTTATTCAGGTTTATGCTGACCCTTACAAACTAGAGAGCTATGGACTGTCGCTCGGCAGACTCTCTCAGATGATTGCAGCGGAGAATATGAATATCCCTGCCGGACAAATAGACTTGGGGAGCGAAACAAATACTATACGTGTCAAGGGGGAGTTTGTAGACCCTAGTGAAATCTCTCGCATCGTGGTGGCTAGCAGAGGAGGTGCTAATGTCTATCTGAGTGATGTGGCTACCGTGCAGGACGTCAAAGCCGAACGCCAACAAGAGAACTACACTAACGGCAAGAGCGGTGCGCTAGTCGTGATCAATAAGCAGAGTGGAGGTAATGCTGTGGCTGTATCTAAGCTCGTGCGTCAAGAGCTGCCACGCCTTCAGCGCAATCTACCCTCGGATATTAAGCTCTCGTACTTGATTGATACCTCATCATTCATTACGAATACCATCAATAGTTTGCAGGAAACGATTGTCGTTACCTTCATAATTGTGATGATTGTCGTGTACATCTTCCTCGGGCGTAGCTCGGCGACATTCATTGTTATCCTAACTATTCCGGTTTCGCTTATTGGTTCGCTCATCTATCTCTTTGTATCGGGCAATACGCTGAATGTGATTTCCTTGTCCTCGCTCTCGATTGCGATTGGTATGGTCGTGGACGATGCTATTGTAGTGCTTGAGAATATCACGACGCATATTGAGCGAGGCAGTTACCCTAAGCAGGCCGCTGTCTATGCGACAAACGAAGTGGGTATATCGGTGGTGGCTTCGACGCTTACGATGCTTGCTGTATTCTTGCCCCTAACGATGATTTCGGGACAGAGCGGACAGATGTTCCGTCAGCTAGGTTGGATGATTAGCGTCGTGATGATTGTGTCTACCCTAGCAGCACTCTCGCTTATCCCGATGCTCTCCTCGCAGATGCTGCGCCGTAATAGCAAGCCGAACCCTATCTCTCAAAAGCTACTTGCTCCCTTCGTGCGCTTCCTTGATACCTTAGATGAGCAGTATGCTCGTATGCTCGCGTGGTGTATTACGCACCGCAAGGCAACTATCCTCTCTATGGGAGGGCTTTTCATTTTGAGTTTGGCTCTTTTCCCTTTCATCAAAACCGAACTTATGCCCTCGCAAGATGTGGGCTTTGTGCAGATTAAAGCGGAGCTACCCGTAGGAACGCGTGTAGAGGAAACTCGTGAGTTGGCTCAGCGCATCAATGACCGCTTGCATAAGGAGATTAGTGCTGTAGACCAAGTTAGTGCGACGCTGGGGGCTGCTGATGGCTCGAATACGCGCGCAGCTCTCTCGGATAATGGTACGAATATCGTAACTTTCTATATAGGACTAAAGCCACGTCAGGAGCGCGAGAGTCAAGATGTCGTTTCGGATCAAATCCTTGCAATGCTGGGGACGATACCCGAACTGAAAAAATACTCTGTTGAGCGTGGTGACGGAGGTGGTAATAGCGGAGGTAACCTCGTTAAGCTAGACCTTTTCGGCTATGACTTCATACAGACAGATAGCCTAGCACGTAAGATACAGCGTACTTTGGAGGCTAAGCGACAGAATGGTAAGCCTATTGTGAGCCAAGTAGTCATTAGTCGTAAGGACTTCACGCCCGAACTAAACTTCGTCTTTGACCGTGAGAAATTAGCCGAGGAGGGCTTATCCCTTTCTTCTGCTTCGAGCTTCCTCCGTGATGCTATCGGGGGTAATGTCGCCAGCTATTACCGTGATAATGGTGAGGAATATAAAATCCGTGTTAGCCTTGCCCCTGAGTATCGCCGTTCGCTTGATGATATTACGAACATACAGGTTACTACTCCGCAGGGTAAGCTCGTGCGCCTATCTGAGCTAGGACATATAGAGGAGAGCAGTACGCCTCCTACTATTGAGCGTAAAGACCGCTCTCGTGTGATTACACTCTCTATCTCTGGTGCTACGGGTGTGGCTCTCTCTGATGTGGCTAAGGCTACTGAAGAGATGATGCAGGCAGAACGCTTACCTGCGGATATAAGCTATAAAATCGGAGGTACGTACGAGACTCAGCAAGAAACTTTCGGCGAACTTCTGACTTTGCTCGGGATTATCGTGCTCCTTGTGTTCATCGTTATGGCTTCTCAGTTTGAGAGCTTGCGCTTGCCTTTCGTAATCATGTTCTCCGTACCTTTTGCCTTTACGGGCGTATTCTTGGGGCTAGTGATTACGCAGATACCTCTAGGCTCAATGGCTTTTGTCGGGCTGATTATGCTTGTGGGTATTGTGGTGAAGAATGGTATCGTGCTTATTGACTATACATTGCTTTGCCGTGAACGTGGTATAGGCATACGCTCATCTGTGGTCATGGCTGGTAAGAGCCGTTTGCGCCCTGTGCTTATGACGACGCTCACGACGGTACTCGGTATGGTGCCTATGGCGCTGGGTATCGGTGAGGGTAGTGAGATGTGGCAATCTATGGGTGTGAGTGTGGCCTTCGGTCTAACGGTTTCTACGCTCGTTACGCTTGTCCTTATCCCTACGCTCTACACAGCTATGGAAGGCCGTTTACTTGTACGTGAACGTAGGCTACTAGATAAGAAACTTGAACGCAAAGCTGCCGCAAAAAACTAATTAGTTATGAACCTAAAAAGTGTATTCATTGCCTATAATGAGGCTTATCATAGTTTGATTTTGCGTTTGCTGGATAAGCAAAATCTAAAGGGTTATACAAGCTGGAACCATATACAAGGGAGAGGTTCGCATGGTGGCGAACCTCATATCGGTAGCCACGCTTGGCCAACGATGAATGATGCTATGCTCGTCGTGGTACCCGAAGAAAAGTTGCAGGCTCTTCTTGATGCTCTGCGAGAGCTTGATGAGCGCAATCCACAAGAGGGCTTGCGTGCCTTTGTGTGGAATATAGAACAAACGATATAGGAACGATGGAGCAAGCATTAAGGATATGGGATAATCTCAAAGGTTACGATATTATCCTAGCCTCTCAGTCGCCTAGGCGTGTTGAGTTGCTTTCAGGGCTAGGGATTGCATTCAGACAAGAGGTAATACCTAATATAGATGAGTCCTATCCCCAAGGTCTAACGCCTGAAGAGATTGTCCAGCACATTAGCCGTATGAAGAGTGCGGCTTATGAGCGCTTAGCCACAGAGGGGCGTATGGTTATTACTGCCGATACTATTGTTGTGGCTCAAGGAGAAGTCCTTGGAAAGCCCAAAGATAAGGCAGATGCCGAGCGTATGCTGGGCATGCTCTCTGGAAGTGAGCATCGTGTCCTAACGGCTGTAACGGTCTTGACGGCAGAGGGGGCGCATACTTTCGTTGATGAAGCGCTTGTTCAGTTTGCCCCTTTGAGTGCAGAGGAGATTGACTATTATCTAGAAGCCTGCAGACCTTACGACAAGGCTGGAGCTTATGGCATTCAAGAGTGGGTTGGCTACCGTGCTATTGAGCGTATAGAGGGTTCATTCTATACGGTTATGGGTCTGCCTACGGCCAAACTCGCGAAGTATCTTAAAACTATAAAACCTTATGTCGGCTAATATCTATTATAGTCACGAGGAAGTATATGCTCTAATAAATAAGGCTGGTGCTAAGCATCAGCCTTGCTTCTTTATCTTGGATTATGATGGGCAAGAGGGTGTGTTCGTTGCTGACCCTATGGCGCAAGACCTGTCTAAGCTAGGGCTTGCCTTTAAGGTCGGGGCTTATAGCTCGGACGATAGCTGGCTATCTGCATCTAATGTGCCGCCACGGATAGAGCAAATATATCCCGAAACGGAGGCAAAGTATGCAGAGCGTTTCAATGTCATTCATTCGGGGTTATTGCATGGAGATAGTTTTCTAACTAATCTGACTCTACGCACTCCGATAACTTTATCAACAAGTAGTCTTGCCGATGTGTATCGGCACACGCAAGCACGTTATCAGATTTTGCTGAATAATCGCTTTGTATGCTATTCGCCCGAAACCTTTGTGCGTATAGAGGGCACGACAATCAGTACTTATCCGATGAAGGGTACAATCAGTGCCGAGATAGAGGGTGCTGATGAGATACTGCTCAATGATTATAAGGAGTCTTGTGAGCATGCTACGATTGTAGACCTGATGCGCAATGACCTCAATAGGGTAGCGCGCGATGTGCGTGTTAAACGCTTTAAGTATCTAGACCTCCTCACGACCTCAAAGGGCAATATATGGCAGATGAGTAGTGAGGTTGTCGGTTCGCTTTCTTCTGATTGGCATAGTTCGCTTGGCGATATTCTAGCGAAGCTCTTGCCTGCGGGCTCTATCTCTGGTGCGCCTAAGGAGCGTACATGCGAACTAATTGCAGAGGCAGAGGGCTGTCCTCGTGCTTATTATACGGGGATATGTGGCTATTATGATGGCGAGGGGTTAGATAGCGGTGTGCTTATTCGCTTTATAGAGCAAGAGGGCAATGAATTCTTTTATCGTTCAGGAGGAGGTATTACGATTAATAGTAAGATGGCGGAAGAGTACCGAGAGTGCATACAGAAGATTTATTTACCCCTCAAAGACTCCTAGTAGGAGACCATTGCATAATACGGTACTCGCTGCGTTATTATCGACATTCAGGCTTGGTCATTTACAAGAGTAAACTCCC
>RBKG01000306.1 GCA_003640335.1 Porphyromonas sp. | reverse complement strand
TTTGCTAATCTTATTAGCAACTACTTCGACAAAGCAAACTTAATGAATTGTTTCCGAACAAGCAAGAAACTTTTTCGCTTACTTATCCTTGAATTCAAATGTACCACCTTCAGTAGCCGTTACCATACGAGGACGACTCTCATTATACTGAGCTCCAAGGAAATTAAGCTCAGGTGTATTAAAGCGAGTCTTTATTCCTAAAAATGACGTTAGCGTATGCGTTAATAGGTCTGAAGATATACGCCTATTCTGCGCCTCCTTAAAGAGAGTGAGTAGTTGAGGATACTTCTGCTTTAAGCTTGGTGACATATAAACCATAAAAGGAATACTTACAGCGCTCGAAGTGATAGCGTAAGGCGAGTGTCCATAAAAATCAGGGTCCTCGGGGTTATCATATAAAATCTCTCCGTGATCACTCATGTAAAATATCAAGGTTGGCTTCTGAGCATAACGCTGCACAATCTGCTTAATCACGTAATCCGTATAATAGATACTGTTAAGGTAGTTAGCCACCACCCTATCTTTATCTTTACCCAATCGACGAGGTAAATCACTAGCTTTAAAGCGAGCAAATTCATCGGGGAAACGCTTGGCATAGTCAAAATGGGAGCCCATCAAATGAATAACCTCAAAAAGCCCTCTTGGAGACTGCTTACGCAAGCTATCAGGTAAACCTGCATAAGACTGTAGCAAAGGCAATAAACCTTCGTCGTAAGAACCTCTTAAATTATTAAGTCCGTGTTCATTCGTATCCGTTGCGCTATGACGCTCACGAACAACATCAGCAAATGGAGAAAAGATACGACTAACCGAATAAATACCTGTCGTTTCTTGATTGGTTACCCAAGCAGTTGCCCAGCCAGCTTTTTTGACCGTTGCTAATAGATTAGGATACTCATACCAATCACCCTTACCCTCGTTGTGAGTGTAATAAGTGAGCGTACGCTGGCAACTATAATTGGTTGTCGTAGCTGGAGCAATAACATCACGGAAAAGCACAAGAGAACTATCTCGCTCTAGAGAATCTAGTGTAGGTGTATTCGCTACAGGATAATTGTAACAATGCATATAATTACGAGAAACAGACTCTCCTAGTATAAAGACTATGTCAATAGGTTCTTTAAAAGGTTCATCTTCCACCTTCAAATCATTGAGGCTTTCAAGGTTCTTCATCGCCGCATAACGCTTTTCGACTTTCAGACTCAACCAATACCCATAACCTGTACTCAATACTGCTCTATCAAAGCTCGTTGTATATAGCGATGGAATAACACGCTCATTGATATGCGCAGAAACAACAGGAATAAAGGCTAAACCTCCTATTATAAGGGCAGCTAGAGCTGTACCCAAAACGCCCTTCATGGTTCTAGACCTAGAAATAAGCTTATTGATAAATACTGATAGTAGCACTGATACAGCAGTACCTAGACCAGCCCACATAAATGAACTTAACCTAATTATAGAAAAACTCTCCCCTGCCTCACGGCTACTTGTAGAGATTAAGAGCAAAGCTAGGTCTACATTATAGAGCGTCTTATACTCCATTAGCAGGACCACTTCTACCAGGAAGACAAAGATGGATATTATAGCCGTAAGCCCTAATATGACCTTCGAACCTATACGAGACGATGGTACTCCTGCGATTAACCACAAACCTACAGCCCATGCTCCTACATGAACAAGACTATAAAGACTCAATCCTAAGGCTTCGGCTACTCCCATATCACCTAAAGAATAGGTATAGCCTAGATAATACAGAGCCAGTATTAGCTGAGATACCAATATCAAACCAAAAATCCAAGAACGCTTACGTAGTCTATCACAATACTGCGAACGAACCACCTTATTCCATATTTGCTTCATCTATGTTTTATTTAGTTACATAAGCAAAAGTACACCTTTTAATGCTGATGATGCACAAGCTTAATTATTCTTATTCTATAATTAAAATCATGACCTATAT
>RBKG01000321.1 GCA_003640335.1 Porphyromonas sp. | reverse complement strand
GTATAAAGTTGTCTGTAAAGACGAAGCACTCTGCACCATAGGCTCTGAGTATGCGAGGAACTCCAGACCCCAAAGACTCTACTAACTCCAGGTCTCTATAGACACGCATTAACTCTTTATTGCGTGGAATGGAAATGCCATTAAAGAATTCTTCACGACTCAATGACTCTGGCAACCGTCCCACAGACGTAATCTCAATGCGATCTGGGAAGATTTCAAACTTGGGTGGCACCTCAAATGAATAGTCATTATGTACAATGGCATTGACAACTGCTTCACGCAAAGCTATCTTATCCCATAAAGGATACTCTGTGCGTTCTGCAGGTGTGATAGTTGCAAAGACTTTATTCTCTATATCTAATTTTGCCAAGATACTCTTTGTTGCCTTAATTAACGAACAGTATCCATATTCATTATTTTCTATTAGCTCACATCTATCAAGGCTTGAGTATTTAGCAAGTTTTATAGAGTTGTTATTCTCATCAGCTAACAAATAAGCAACATAGTTAAGCTTATCATTCTCTGTCAACAGTTCCAAGCTACGTTTGAAGTTATCGTTAAGTCGTTTGCCTCGCTCGTCATAATAAATACGAAGCTGTTCGAAAGATAAATCCTGTCTGTTAGAGATAATCTTTCCAATGGAGTTTCGTGTTCGCATCGCAAACAGTCTGTCAATTTGCTGTTGCTGCATAGGCTCAGCAGAAGTACCTATCCGAATGAATGTCCCTTTGGAAGTCATACCATACTTGGACTTGAAATAAGGTTTCTCAATGCCACTTGCAATCGTTATCTTTACAATGGGACAGCCGTTCCGTTCTTCTTCTGATATATCAAAAAGCCCCATAACTGAAGGTGAGATATTATTTTTGATACGATCCTTTAGCTGTAACATACAAGTATCAACATCATCTACTCCTACTGTATTTCCATCTTTATCTACACCTATATATACATAGCCACCTTCCTTGTAGTTCAAGAAGGCTATCACTTCTTTCTCTATATCCAAATCAGGGGTAAGCCATAACTTGTATTCTATACGATTTGTCTCATTCATACTCCATCAAGAACAGAAGCTTTCAGAAATGATAACTTCAGGATTAAACAATTCTCTCCGTTGCTGCCCATCTACCGTAACATTAACAGGAGCCGTGTTTTGCCCTGTTACCAAAGGATAAGATGACAGGATTTGTATCATCTGTTCAAGAAGAACAGAGCGTTTAACAGGGGTTTTCTTTGTTATAGTTTTCAGTTTGTTCACCTTTCGCTGCAACTGTTGAAACCGCCCCGTCGTAATCACCCTCTTCGCTTGTCGAATTAATTCTGCCTCCTTCGCATCAATATTTGGAATCGTAAGAAAGCTATCCAAATAGGCTATTGCTCTTTTCTCGTTAGGTCCTTGTGTTAGGTTTACTTTTAGTGTATTCCCCTTTTCTGCCTCAGCTTTCTCCGAAAAGAAATTAAGTGCTCTTCCTACTTGAGAATAATGAAGTTCATGTAGCGGAATAGCTTTTTCGTCAACATCAGCCTTAAATATCTTAACTGCCTCAAGAAAAGTAAGTTCTTCCAATCTTCCATCTTTATGGATAAGCGTGAAAGCATCTCGTTTTTCGTTACGAATAAACACCAATGTTGAGTGGTCTGCATTGGTAGCAATTCTACCAACCCGAGCACGCAAAGGTATTTTCTCTATGGCTCTCAACAAATCGGGATGCTCCTCCTTTTGCTTTCTTAACCACATCAGATAGCCTAACTTCTCGTCGCGTTCTTCTTCAAGATTCTTATCAAACAAGCCAAAACTCTCTGGATTTTCCTCTTCTGAATATATTTGACTATCCTCTCCTAAAGCAGCATGAAAAGCAAAGAGCTTCATCTTGGCTTTGTTTTCAAGTTCTATATCATTATTTACTTCTTTCGTAGGGAAGAAATTGTAGATATAAACATCCTTTGCAGTACTCCCTATACGGTTC
>RBKG01000199.1 GCA_003640335.1 Porphyromonas sp. | reverse complement strand
GCTGAAGTTTGTGCAGACTACACGTGAAGTTTGTACAGACTTCGCCGAGGTTTTGACTTTAGGAAAGGCTATCACAAATTAAAAGGGGCTGAACCATTTTTTTAGGTTCAGCCCCTTGAGCATTCAAAAGACATGGAGCGCCCAAGCACCCTCAAACGCTTTTTATTTTCTAAGTTCCTTTACAAGGTAGATAAATACGGGATAGTGGTCACTATATCCATTCTGAAAAGCACCATTACTAAACGTACGGAAAGGATAACCCTTATAATGCCCTGTCTTCTGCGTTAGGAAAGGTGCATTGAAGATATGTCCATAGGCATCATTTTTCTTATCCTTAAGAACCTGCAAATTCGTACTCTCTCCTCCGATAAGATTGTCTGAAACTACGACATTATCAAACAAGTTCCACACATCTTGATAAGCCAAAGTCCCATAACCACTACGATGCAGTTTTGCCATCACGTTGAAGAGACTATTGGGCTGTATCTTGGCTTCTTCATTTATGGATTTAAGCCCTTCCGTTAGGCTTGGAGAGATAGGGTCATCATTGAAGTCGCCCATAAGAATTGTTTTCTCCTTTGGGCTTATAGCACGGAGCGAGTCCACGACGTGCTTCATCGTGAGCGCAGCCGCCATACGACGCTGTAGAGAGGCTTGCTCACCTCCGGCACGGCTAGGCCAGTGCGCAACGAGGAAATTAACCGGTTCGCCTAGGATAGTTCCATTAACCTCTAAGACATCACGTGTACGCATATTAGGGTCACTCGCTAGCGTAACAGGGTGGCTGTGCGCATCGGTGAACTTAAAAATCTGAGCACGATAGAGCAAACCTACATCAATACCTCTGCGGTCGGGCGACTCGAAGTGTGCTATGTGATAGCCATAGGGAGCGAGCAGAGGGTGAGCGATTAGGTCTTCAAGCACCTGCCTATTCTCTATCTCACAGACGCCAAGCACATCGGGAGCTTTACCGCCTATCATTTGGCTGATGGCAGAAGCCATATTAGCAAGCTTCTTCTGATAGCGTTCTTCCGTCCAAGCATTAGCCCCATTGGGTAGAAATTCTTCATCTTTATTCTCCCCATCGATGGTATCGAAGAGGTTTTCAAGATTGTAGAAACCTACGGATATACGAGCGAATTGCTTCTGTGCGTAGAGTGTGTATGTATTCATCGAGTACACACAGAGCGCACCGATAGCGAGAGCCTTCAAGGCTAATCTATGTAGCATTCCCATGTTAAAATACTTTATTTTGTATCTTTGTAATGACCTAAGTTCGTCCTTTCTGGACTGTGCAAAGGTAAGCAAAATAGGGATTATTACATTTCCACGAAGGAATGAGTAAACGGTAGGCGACTTAATCTAAAGACCGTATAATAACTTTTAGGTTGTCGCACAAGCATGATATAAAACTAGAGTATCAAAATATATGAAAAGAGTTATTACCGTATTGATAGCTGGGCTATTGTGTACCGGTAGTGTATTAGCCCAAGAGCAGCAGCCTCAGGTGTTAGACCGCTCTACGGGGCAACGCTTATCATCGGCGAGTGTCTCTGTGTGGGGACCCGTACGTATGAAATTAACGACGGACAAAGATGGGCGATACAGCCTAAATAATCTGCCTAATGGGCGATACACCATAACCATCTCAGCAGCAGGCTACGAAGCTCAACAATTTGAATATCTCGTTAATGATGGCAAGGGGCAAAGCCTCAAGAGCATTAAGCTAGCACCCATCAGCGAGGGTAATGATGCAGAAGCATTCTCTATCGTTGAGGACCTCAGCGAAGATACATCAGGCTTAGGTACAGAGTACGGTTCGCTCCTACACTCTAGCCGTGACCCTTATAATGCAGCAGCTTCTTTCGCTTTTAGTCCAGCTCGCTTCCTCGTAAGAGGTTACGACAATCAGTACAATAGTCAGCTACTCAACGGCGTCTATATGAATGACCTCAATACTGGTTATTCTGTATGGAACCTTTGGAGCGGTCTCAATGACCTTACTCGCCTGCAGAGCATGGCTACAAGCTCGGAACCTATTGATATGGGTATTGGTAGTCTAGGGGCAACAAGCAACTTGCAGATGCGCCCCTCTCTTTTCAGAGCAGGCCGCAGACTCACTTACAGCAACAGCAATCGCACCTACAGCAACCGTGCGATGGCGACATGGACGACAGGCAAGATGCAGAACGGCTGGAGCTTCACGCTTGCCGGTAGTCGCAGATGGGGTAATGGTGAGTATTCATACGTGAGAGGTACGCACTACGATGCTTGGAACTATTTCCTCGGTGTAGAGAAGCAGTTTGATGAGCATAATAGCCTTGCCCTGATTGCCTTTGCTTCGCCAACGCGCAGAGGGGTTGCCAGTGCAAGCACCCAAGAGGCTTACGACCTCGCAGGAAGTAATTTCTACAACCCTAATATGGGACGTCAAGGCGGTAAGTGGCGCAATGCACGTGAGCGTAATAACCACGAACCCGTTATCCAACTAACGCACTATTTCGAGGGGCTAAAGAAAACGCTTCAGATTAACACAAGCCTAAGTTATCGCTTCGGTACTAATTCATATTCTGCACTCAACTGGTTCAATGCACCAGACCCACGAGCAGACTATTATCGCTATCTCCCTAGCTACTTCACCTATATGTCTAGCGAGGTCAATAGAGACCAAGACGCAGCGAACGTCTATGCAGACCTATGGGCAAGCGACCCTAATGTTCGCTATATTGACTGGGACAATCTCTACAAAATCAATCGCAATAATACACAGCCTTTATATAGCGCAGATGGCAAGCTTCTTGCCGAAGGTAAGCGCGCACTCTACCTCATTGAGGAGCGTCATACCGACCAAAGAGAGTTGGGCTTAGCTTCAAATGCTAACTGGGTTGCTAATGATTGGCTTCGCCTAGATGGGGGCTTACATTACCGCTATAATAAGACTGCCAACTACAATGTCGTAGGCGATTTGCTTGGTGCAGACTATCTGTATGATGTGGATAAGTTTGCTGAACGTGATTTTGGTGGCGATGCAGAGAAGAGCCAAATAGACCTTAATAATCCCGACCACATCGCACGCAAGGGCGACCGCTTTGGCTATGACTACAACAGTATCATTGAGCAGTATGGCGCATGGGCTAACGCTCGTTATTCGTTTGCTAGACTAGATGCTTACACTGCACTAGGACTAATCCAAACGAATATGCACAGAGAGGGTAATCAGCGTCGTGGTCTATTCCCAGAGAACTCTTATGGAGCTTCTAAGGATATTCATTTCCTAGACCTCTCGGCTAAGGCTGGATTGACTTACAAGCTCAATGGACAACATTATCTAGTGTTCAATGCCGCTTACATCGAGCAAGCTCCTACTTTCGCAAGCGTCTTCGTTTCTCCTCGTACACGCAATACAGTAGTAGATGACCTCAAGAGCGAAAAGATGTATGCCCTTGATGCTAGCTATGAGGTACGCTTACCTTGGTTGCGAGGCCGAGTAACAGCTTTCTATAGTGAGATTAAGGATAAGACACGCTCAATGAGCTTCTATGACGATGCACGAGCAGCCTTTTCTAACTTCGTGCTCAGTGGTGTAGGTACTAAGCATGCGGGCATAGAGCTTGGACTAGAAGGTAAAATCTCGCCTGCACTCTCCGTTAATGGTGCTCTATCTTACGGGCACTACACTTATAATACGAACCCAAGTTACATACAGACCATAGACAATAGCAACGCTATCATTGACCGCGACATCGTGTATTGGAAGGGTCTTATGCTATCGGGAACACCACAGACAGCCGCTACTCTAGGGCTCAAGTATCAGACTTCATGGTACGGCACTTTCGGTATTAGCGGTAATTACTTTGGTCGCAACTACGTCTCTATGAACCCTGTCCTACGCACAGATAAGGGACGTGAAGCCTTTGGTTCAGATATTACGACGCCCGAACGTCTTAAAGATGGCTTCACGGTAGATGTCTTTGCTGGTTACTCTTGGCGCATCGCTCAAGGTACATTCCTCCGATTTAACCTATCGGTAAGCAACATTCTTAACAACAAGAATATCCATAGCGGGGCCTTCGAGCAGCTGCGTGTACGAACGCAAACGAGCGAAGGCAAGACGAGTCTTTATCGTCCATTCGATACGAAATACAGCTACCTCTATGGTACGACATTCTTCTTTAATACTTCACTACAATTCTAATGAGACACGCTAAATACATTCTAGCTTTCGTGTGGCTTATCTTGCCTATGGTAAGCTGCAATTATAATCGTCTTGATGAACCAAGAAGCGAAGAAGTAGGACAACAACAATGGGCAGCAACGACACACACCATAGCACAGCTCAAGGCACTCTATCACAGAGGTCCTACTCAGATAACAGACGACGTTATCATCGAAGCACAGGTAATGAGCGATGATAATGAGGGCAACCTATACCGCTCAATTTATCTAGCTGATGCCACTGGTGCTATTGAGCTAAGACTAGGATTAGGTGGTTTATCTACGCTCTTCCCTCAAGGCTCCATTGTGCGTTTGCATGCTAAGGGACTTACACTTGGTCGCTACGGCGGTCAGATAAACCTCGGAGCAAGCTCTAAGAACCCTCGTTATGAGACGGCTTACGTAGCTGAGAAGACCATCAAAAACTACATTACTTACAAGAGTGCAGGGCAGGTAGAGCCTATCAACTTGGAGCTAAGTAAGCTATCTCAGCAATATGCAGGCAAGCTCATCAAGCTCTCTGATGTCCAGTTTGTAGCAAGCGAGCTAGGTCAGACTTACGCAGACCCACTCAACAAGGCTACACAGATGAACGTAAACAGAACGCTTGTTGACCGCTCGGGCAAGACCATTATCGTACGCACAAGTAGCTATGCTCGCTTCGCTGGTCGCCAGCTTCCTAAGGGTTCAGGTAGCATTACAGCTATTCTAACTTACTTCAATACGACCCCTCAGCTCCTACTACTTAAGGAGCGTGATGCCGCTCTTAATGGAGCTAGATTTTAATTAGACAACCTTTTCATAAATTAAACTGATATGAAGACAGTAACTTTCTTTCACTCTGCGAGAGTGCTTGTAGCCACAGGACTTATTGCTCTTAGTTCGCTGGCTGTAAGTTGTAAGGACAATGATGATGCCTATAATGCGCCATCATTCACTATCGAGAATACGCTCATCAATGAGCCTAAGGAAGGACAAGAAGTTCAAGTCAAGTTCTCTACGAACCGCGACTGGACAGTAACGAGCAATGCCGACTGGGTAAGTGTAAGCCCTACTTCGGGTAAACCCGGTGAGACATTCAGCATCAAGGCACTCCCTAATACAGGAGGCGAACGCACAGCAACCCTTCTTGTTAAGTACGGCACCAAGGAAGTAAGCCTTACAGTAAAACAAGCTGGAGGAGGCAATGCCGAACAGCCTGCCACGTTCTCGGGTATGCCTCTTGCAGACTTTATCAAGAAGTACGACACCGGTAGCGACGTAATCATCAATGACGATGTACGCTTCCAAGCTGTTGTTATCTCTGACACGCAAGCCAACAATGTCCCTAGCCTTAAGAATATCACTGTTCAAGCAGAGCATGCTGGTATCAGCGTTCGTCTTAATGCGAACAATACATTTAAGCCCGGTGAAGTCCTAGAATTCTCTGCTAAGGGTGCAAAGGTTACTCGCTTTAGAGGCGGACTACAGATTGATTACACTGGTATCAATGATGGCATCAAAACGACAGGAACAACTCAGCAAGTAAGCCCTATCAAGGCAACGCTATCTGATATTTATGCCGGCAAGTATGAGAATGTCCTTGTAACTGTTGAAGGTGTACAATTCAAGCGTGCTGGAGGTAAGCTCAACACTTCAAACAATAAAACTTTCTTCCACCATCTAACCGACTGCGTAACAGAAGCTCCCGAAAGCATTAACGGCATCTCTGTAGCAATCTCTAGCCACTTCCCTGAAAGAGAAACTACAGTAAGCGATAAGAATGGTAGCATCACTGGTATCATCGCTAAGGGTGAAGACAAGGGTAAGACTGTCTATAACCTATGGATACGCAACCTAAGCGATATGAACCTAACAGGAACTGCTTGCACCGCCAAGAGCGAAGAGCCAAAGCCTGCTACTCCAGCAAAACCTGAAGAACCTAAAACACCAGCAACACCAGCGAAGCCCGAAGAGCCTAAGACGCCTACTACACCTGCGACTAGCACAGGCGGCGAACTATTCTTCTCGGCTATCGTAGATGCTAAGGGGCAAGAAAAGTATATCCAAATCTACAACCCTCAAGATAAGGAAGTCAGCCTTATTGGTTACAGCGTTAAGCTTGACGCCTATGGCAAGAATGGACCAGCTAAAGAAAAAAGCATACTCAATTTAGAAGGGACTATTCCTGCCCATGGATTCATCGTTATCAAGAACCCTGCAGCTAAGCTCTACAGCGGTAATGCTACAGCAGATAAGGTCACTTACTTCAATGGCGATGACAACATAGCTCTATTTAAGGGTGATGTCCTCATTGATGTTGTCGGCACTTGGGGCACTCGTTGGATCAATAGCGAAAATAAACCAGCCGCCGAAAAAGTAAGCCTACACCGCAAAGCAAGCGTAACGAAGGCTAATCCTAGCTATAATGAAGCCGAATGGGAGCGCGTATCAGACAATGCAATTGCTCTACTCGGCAAGCGTTAAGCATATTACTTCATGACACAATTCTTTAAATATCTCACAATAGCAGGGGCTAGTACCCTGCTATTGCTTTTCTCTTCTTGCTCAAAGAAGCAGGAGAGACATGAGGCTATTGAGACCTCTCTATCTGTTCAGAACCATGCAGGCAGTAGACATAATATCTCTGCCGACGAGCAATCATTCTTCCTTAGACTCTCTGCGCCTAAGGCGTGGACACTTAGCCTAAAAGGAGACGCTTCTTCATGGTTAAGCCTTGATGTCAAGCAGGGCGAAGCAAGTCCTTCATATAGCGTCATTGTCAAGGTTAAGCAGAATACAAGCAAAAGCGAACGTGTAGCCTTGATTACGCTACACTCGGGCGCAGAAGACAAGACGATTACGCTTGTTCAGAGTGCAGAGGGAGTATCTATTAGCCCAAACAGCGGACTTACGAGTAGTCAGGCTGCAGATGCTCAACGCATCGAAATACCTGCACTCCGCAACACCAAACAAGACTTATTCATTGTACACCGCACCCAAGACGGGACAGTCAATTACAGCCTTGAGTATAGCCTTGAACGCTATCACCCTCGTTGGGTTGCCTTTGTCTTTGATAATACCACGGCTGCCGAACGATGGAAAACTCGCACAAATGCTTGGAGATGGGACCCTCAAGTACCCAGCCAATACTCTACAATAGACTTCTTCCGCAACTCGGGTTACTCTCGTGGGCACATGGTAGCCTCTAGTGATAGATATTATAGTAAGGACGCCAACGAACAAACGTTCTACTATACGAATATGAGCCCACAAAGGCAAGAGCATAATGGCGGTGTATGGGCTCGCCTAGAGGATATGGTTCAGAAGTGGGGTCGCCGTGCAAGCTTCCGTGAAACGCTCTATGTCGTTAAGGGCGGAACTATTGATGATGCTCAAATAGAGCCTCGCAGACTAGGAGGTAAGATGGTTATTCCTAAATATTACTATATGGCTCTTGTCGTCAAGAAGCCTAATGGCGAATATCATGGTCTTGCCTTCTGGACGGAGCACAGAAACTACGCCCAAACATTTCCTCTACGTTCACTAACGATTAGCATTGACGAACTTGAACGTCGTACAGGCATTGACTTCTTCCCTAACCTTGCTGACGATATTGAGACGCAAGTAGAGGCGGAACAGCCTGAAAACAATTGGTCCGGCATTTAGAAGTCTATTTTGCTCAGAGATAATATTAGGGACTGCGC
>RBKG01000326.1 GCA_003640335.1 Porphyromonas sp. | reverse complement strand
TACCAGCCTTAACACCTAAGTTTAGGTCTAGACGGTCAAAAAAACGCATTTGCTTGTCATGGTCACCGAAATAAATCTGACCACCAACAGCAGCACCAATTTCCCAATTGCTACCAAACTTGTTTGTAACAACGCCACGGAACATTTTAGCTCTATCTTCAGCACGCTGAGCTTCCTTTTCCTGCGCATAAGCAGAAGAAAGAGAACCTAGTGCTACAAGAGCAATAAGAGTCTTTTTAATCATATCTTTATACTATTGCTTTGAATTATTATACCTATAATATCTCCAATATTTATGCAAAGATACTACTTTCTTGAAATAATAACAAATGTTAAGGCTGAAGCTAATAATAAATATCTGAATCTCATACGCATTATACAGGATTTGAGAGTATCAATTATCTAGCTCGTATTAGTACCTTTGCGTTAAAATCAGTTTACACTAGATGAAAAGAATAATTGAAAAACTTAAGGTCTGGCTATGGATGCTAACCAAAGGTCGTAAAATAAGACAAGCTTATAATGCTCTCAAAAACAGACGAGCACAACTTCGCCTACATGATTCTTGGGATACAATCAAACAAATTGTAGCTTTCAAAAGCAGTATTAGCCGATTTGGAGATGGGGAGCTACAAATTATGCATAGATATCTCAGCGAACTAGAGACGAACAATATCAATTCAGTCTCTGAAGTCGATACCTTTCAGAAGTATAATAAAGACTTAGGAAAACGTCTTTGGGAAATCTGGCAAACACCATCACGAGATAATATGTTGATTGCTGTTCCTTATGCCTTTAAAGACTCTAGCTGTCATCCTGGCTATGCTCGTTATTTTTTTGAACGTGAAACTTTATTAAGATTCAATCTTACCGAACCTCTAGCACTAAAACAAGATTTTTACGACACAAACTTTACACGCTTTTACCTTGAGCGCTGCGACATCAAGGATTACCCTAAATATATAAGCGAACTAAAAAAGATTTGGGACAATCGTAACATTCTCTTCGTCGAAGGGAGCAAGTCTCGTTTAGGAGTAGGAAATGACCTCTTCGATAATGCTAAAAGTATTAGACGCCTCCTGTGTCCTGCAACAGGGGCTTGGGATAAATACGACGAAATCCTTGCCAAGAGCCTTGAATATAGCAATTCTGAAACACTAGTACTTATTGCTCTCGGGCAAACAGCCACAGTCCTAGCTTATGATTTGGCTCAATCCGGCATTCAAGCTATTGACCTTGGGCATGTAGATATTGAGTATGAATGGTACCGAATGGGCGCAACAACGAAAGTTCCCATACCAGGCAAGTATGTCAATGAAGCTTCCGGAGGACGAAGCGTTAGCGAACATCCAGAAGAAGGAACTTATCAAAGCGAAATCATCGACCGAATCAACTGAGCATTCGTATAATAGTATCAGAAGTTTATATCGTCTTACTCCGACAGGATATTCCTTCTATCCTATTTTCCCCTTTATATAATAAAGCAACTCGGCTCACACCTAATCTTAGGTGTGAGCCGAGTTACATATGGGAGTAATTTCATAATACAGCACTCGCTTCTCTATGCTATAAACTAGTTATAGGCGATAGAAGCGTATCGCTTCTGCTTTAATACTCAAGCGAGTAGATAGCCAAGAGCGTATTTGAGCTTGCTCCTGAGCATTCAGTTCCCGCTCTGCCTTATAAGCAAGCATATAAACGACATCATCATCAAAGTTCATCGACTGCAAACGAGCAGCCTGCACATCGGAGAATAGCGAACAAAGTTCTCGCTCAACAGCCTTACCCTCCTCACTAATCTTACGTGTTTCCTCTAGTAGGGTTGCTAACGAATCACGCTCAGCTTGCTTACTCCGCAATAACTCATCTTGCTTATGAATAAAATCAGCACTGATAAAATCACGATTGACTTCCCTATGTACGCTATCATTTTCTGGTGTAAAATCCTGTCGCAGTAGTAAATGAACACTCGGCAAGTGATAATCCTCCT
>RBKG01000325.1 GCA_003640335.1 Porphyromonas sp. | reverse complement strand
ACATTAGAGTAAGTGCACCTGACCCAGAGGAAGGTAAGAATCTCAATGCCCTCATTGATGGAGATAACAATACCTTCTACCATGAAGACTGGCATAGTGCTAAGGCTTATCCTCACTACATCGTGTACAAGCTACCTAAAGCACTCAAGGCTATCCACTTCTTCATGAAGAACCGTAACAATGCAGGGCTTCTAAATCCAACAAAGATGGAGATTCTGATGAGTGACAGCTTCAATGGAAGTTTCAATCCAGAAGAAAACAAGGCTGTTCTAATAAAGTCTCTATCTGGTCTTCCAGAAGGTCAAGCTGCTGAGTACACATCTCCTGCGATGCTCGCACCTAAGGCTTACCAATATGTTTGGTTCAAGATTACAGAAGTACGAGGTCGCGCAAATTTTGCAGCTATCGCAGAATTACATGTGTATGCGCACAAGACAAGTATCTTTGACCCTGAAACAGGTAAGACTACAGTAGAATAACTATTCCTATCCAAGGATATGTTATAAAACATAAGCTATAACTTCGATAGCGACCAAGAAGCCATCTCGTTCAGAACAAGAAGTCTGTCTCTTGGTCGCTATTATTATCTAAATAATATTATGAATAAAGTAAGGATACTCGCTTGTCTCTTTATTTCATCTTTTCTGCTAACAGGATACTCCTGCCAGAAAGCATCTAATGCTCAGAATGGCACAGAGGTTGTCGTTAATAAGCAAATCAAACTTCCAGAGAAGGTAGACTTTGAGAGCAAGGTACAGAGCAAAAACATTAGCTTAGGTACACCTGCAAATGTTAAGTACACGATTACATCAAACAAAGATTGGTGTCACGCAGTACAGCAAGGCAACACCCTAAAAATATCTGTTGATATCAACGACGACACAGATGTACGTCAAGCTACTCTAACCGTAAAAGGAGGCGAAACAGAGACAAAAATAAATGTAAGACAGCTCGGTACAGACCCTGCTATACTTGTCGATAGAGATATATTCTCCATGCAAGCAGTAGGAGGTAATCTTGACTTTGAGATTACCACTAACATTCAGTTTGAGGTTAAACTTCCCGATTGGATTACACCACCTAGCGAAGCTCGTGCTATGCGCAAGGAGCAACGCCACTATGTAGTACAAGCCAATAAGAATGAGGCTAAGCGCTCTGGACAAATTGAGATTATCCAAACAAATCCACAACAAGGAGTAGCACCTCTGCGCAAACTTATAGCTATCAACCAAGATGGTTTATCTGAGTATGCCTCTGGCTCTACGGCTAATATTCCTCAAGATGAAAAGCTTAAAGTCGTTAGCGGAACTGCATCTTCATACCAAAGCCCTGATGGCATTGAAAAGAGTTTTGACGGAGATTACTCTACTCTCTATCACTCTGCATGGGCTAATGGCGGACAAAATTACTATCCGATAACGCTAACTTATAATCTCGCAGAGGCTACCAATGTAGACTATGTCGTATATTATCCTCGCACATCAGGCTATAATGGTCGCTTCCATAAGTTTGAATTACAGTATTCTCTTGATGGCAATACCTATACCAAAATAGATGACTACGAAATTCAAGATAAGGCAGCTCCAACACGCTTAAGCTTTGACAAACCTATAAGAGCTAAGAGCTTCCGCTTTATAGTGCTCAAGGGATATGGAGATGGCGCAGGATTTGCGTCTTGTGCCGAGATGGAGTTCTTCAAGAAATCGGATAAGAGCTTTGACTATAAAAGCATCTTCGCTAATGACCTCTGCACAGAAGTTCGTCCTAATGTAACAGAAGCACAAATATCTGCTATTAGCGACCCATTCTTCCGAAACTTGGCTTTTTACATCAAGGAAGGCAAGTACCAAAAAGAATTCCGTGTAGCTAGCTATAAGCCTTATCAAGACCCTGCTATCATCGCCCAAAAGAATAAAACTTTTGCCTGCTCTATGTTGGATAACCCCACAGGTATCTATGTCAAGGAGGGCGAAGACCTTATTGCATTTGTAGG
>RBKG01000225.1 GCA_003640335.1 Porphyromonas sp. | reverse complement strand
GTGCGTCCCACGCATCGGCAGCATCAAAAAACTCATCGCTAGCATCGAGAAGCTGTCCGCCACCAAGCTCAAGCCTCGAAGCCTCGAACTTCTGCCTTTTGGCTTCACGCTTGCGAGCCTGCTCCTCATCTCTCAATGCCCTTGCACGCTCCAAACCCTTGAGGAATAAGGCGCACTTCTCAGCATCGCCACCCATGATTTTGCTCAAACCTGCTAGTTCGCGCTCAGAGAGGAAACTAGTCCCAACACTTGCTGTAGTCTTTGTGCTCATAGTCTGAATAATTTACGCCACCAGAAACAGATGAATTGATATTGCCCTTATATTGGTCTTCCATGACCTTCAACCAGTTAGGCACGCCATTGCGCCCCTTACCCGATATAATCCAGTCAAAAGAAGCCCGCCACGAACCAGTTTGCCCCGTAAGAAAGGGCGAAGCCGAAACCTTGAGAAAGAGGCTTCGTATCTGTGCCTCCTGCTCGCCCTTGTCGAGCTGCCACTCTCGGAGCAAGCGCACAATCGCCTTGCGCCGAATATCCGTAAGTTTGGTTACCTGAGCCAACTGCGGACAGCACTCATGCCATAGGGCGACGACACGTTCGGGCGGAATTAAATCGGCTTTCGCTGATGTCTTTTTTAGCTTCTTCGGGCATGATACGCTTGCTTCTTCCCTTATAAGCACATTCGGCTCATCGCCTAAGGGTGCTACCAAAGCGGAGTCCCTTACTCTAGCTTCGTGTGACCGCTCGGCTTCATCTGCGCTAGCATCATCTAGCGTCGTAGGCTCTGCACTGGTCGCTTCCTCTTCGCTGAGTAAATTGTCTTCAGGCTCTTGGTCTGCCGGCTCGCTGAGCATTTCCCGACGAGAGAGGGGGCTAGACTTGATGTATTCGAGGAGGTCCGAAAACAAAATATAAATATGCTTACCCCTTGGGCTATAAGCTTTTAGTTCGCCTTGCTTAATAAACATCGCTACACTGCGAATAGAAACGTGTAGCATAGAAGCCACTTCTTCTTTTGTCAAAATTTGGTCCATCATAGTCTTGAGGTGTTGTTGGGTTTTCCTTTGGAATCCTTTCCCAGTATGTATAATTATTATCTAGTAAACTATATATAAATATATATACGTCATAAGTGCTATTTGATTACGTCTTGCTTACATGTTGTACGCCAACATGGGAGGAAAAGGAGGTTCATTGGAGTCATCTGAATGATGAGCATCAGAAGTAAACGCTTGTTCGAGATTAAGGCTAAACGCACTTCCGAGGATAAATACAAGTAGCATGACACGGATGCCTAATACAATTGTGGTCATAGTAATAAATATAATTTAGTAAGATTGAAAATTTAAAGTCTCTAGAAAGCAACCCAGTGGATATGTCTAATAGGTTCAGGTCTGAGTCCTATAAAGAGATAGTAAAAAACAGCACTTCTCGGGTGCATACAGTGTGTGTTTATAAATAGTATTAGAGTTGATTGAGTGCTTTCATCGAACCCCGAACCCTAGCCTATCGGCACAAGCACTAAGTTGTCTTCCTAGCGACTAAGACAAAGGTAAAAAGAGATTGATACACTTTGGTACACTTCTGAAATTTTATTTTTAATCATCTACATATCCACCTATAAAACAGAATATTAAAGTCTAAAATAAAATTTCATCTACCTCAGATTTGCTCTGCATAAGTTTCATTAGGAAGGGAAAGAATTTAATGAGGACATCGTACTCGTTTTAGTAAGTACGCGTACTCATCTCAGTAAGTACACGTACTCATCTCAGTAAGTACGCGCACTCATTTCAGTGAGTACACGTATTTATTTCAGTGAGTACGTCGTACTCGTTTCGGCAAGGAGCCCTGCAAGGGCGGCACTACCTCAGAGCCTAGAGGATAAAGAAAAAGCCCAGGGCTCAAGTCCCTAGGCTTCGAAAGAAAGTGTTGCCCTCATAAAAGAGCTATTAGTAACGATGTATCAAAAACGAGCCTAGTCGGCTATGAGCGAGAACTCAGCTCCAGCCGCATAGTCGGCTCCATTGTGAGAAGATAGAGCCGTGAAGCGTACATAACGAGCCTTAATAGGCTTAGCAAAGCTGACGCGCTTGAGCGACTTATCCGCAGCAAACTGCCCTTGATGAATTTCTTCCCACTTCTTACCGTCTAGGCTGACACTAATAGAATAGTTCTTAATGTCGCCATTCGTGCTAGCATCCGTACGAGGCAAGAAAGTGAAGCCCTTAATCGAACGCACTTCGGAAGCATCGAAATCAATCCAGTGAGGATACTGCGCCACAGTTACCGAATACATCGTGTGCCAAATGCTCTCAGGTCTGCCATCGACAAGGTGCTTAGCATCGCCCCCGCCCGACTCTTGGCTACTAGCGTAGATGACTTCGAGCGGTACCGTCGTAATCTTATTGAACATCTGTGTTACCTGTATCTTAGGTTCACGCAGAGACCACACAGTGATTTCGGCCGCATCACGCATCACGAAAGGAGCGGTATAAGTCTGAGCCTTGCCCTTCTTACCGATACGATACATCAGCACATCACCGGGAGCCGCCTTCATCACGACTTCACCCTTATTATCTCTAGAAATAATAGGAGGTACAGAAGCCGACAAGCGCACAAGAGGGATATTAAGCGCATTCTTATCTGCAGATTGAGCCTTAGCAAATGGACGAATGACGTAAGAGAAAGTAGCCTCACCGAATGAACGACAATGCTTGAGCGGGCCACCCTGACCACAGCTATTACCGCCAAGACCATTCACACTAGCATCTAGATGTAAGTGCGTATCGCCAGCCTCAGGCAATTCGTGTGGGTGAGGAGCAAGAAGCAATTCCTTAGCCGACCAAGGCAAAGCCGAAGTACTCATCTTGTCTCCAGCCTGGAAGAGTACGCCCTCGCCGTCATTGCCATAGAGCGCTATCCAGCGAACGTCCTCTCTATTGCCCATAGTCTGAGGCTTAGGGAAGTCCACAAACATATCCTTAACCGTGCTTGTGTACTGACCAATAAATTGGCTCGTCTTACGGTCGCTGTAATTGTTCTCAGGTCCACGTCCGTAGTAAGACAAGTTGCCGTACTCCTTAGGCAATACGAGTTCGTAGCCAAGGCGCGCAAGAGGCAACTTAGGGTCGCTAGATACGATGTTAGCCTGCAACTCAATAGAGCCATCGGGGTAAACAATCCACGACTGAGCCGTCGTAAACTTGAAGTCGTCCGCCCCCATAGGCTTATTCTTATCGTCTTCGATGAAGTAACGACCCGAAGACTGCGAAGGCCATTCCTTATGACGACCAATCTTACCAGCATAAGGGGCTTGGCTCTCTACGAGGTAGAAGAATACCTGAGCACCATCGGCACGCTTGTAAGACACATTTGAAATCGCCTTATGCTTGAGGTTATAAAGACCATTCTTGCCCCACGCATCGTAAGCCCAGTTGTCGTTATCCGCAGCCGCACGGAAAGCATCTAGCTTAGGACCATTGCCCTCGGCTATAATCGTTTTGCTTCCGTACTTGAGGCTATGTATAGTACCCTGCTTATTGTCAAAAGCAAGCGTAAAGCCCTTACCGCTCACTTGCGTTAGACCAGTCTGCTTGTTTTCCTTGACGCTGAGCGCATCACCCTTAGCCAGCGATGCGATAGTCTGCCGATTAGCAGGCGAAGAGTAAAGGAATTGCTCACGGGCAACGATGAAGCCAGTTTGCGCCCACGGCATATCTTGGTTAAGTCTTAGTTCGGCTTTGATGAAGACTTCAGCCTGCGCATCACTAGGCTTAGAGGCCAGCAAGGTTTGCAAGTCCTTAGCCTCGATAGTTGCCCTTGAGCGAGGTGCTATCGTCTTGAGTTCGGGGAAACTTACGGCAGTCTCTACACCATTAACAAGCAGAGACAAACGCAGGCTGTACTTTTCGGGCGATAGGTCGGTATAGTAATTCTTATTGAAAAGCGTGAGCGTCTTCTTGTCTTCAGAGAGCGAGAAGCCTACATTCTGATAGACTTTATCAACTTCAAAATACTGAGGCTTAGGCGTACGGTCGGCAAAGAGAATACCATTCATCACGAACATACCATCATTAGGCGTATCGCCGAAGTCGCCCCCATAAGCGAGGTAACGCTTGCCATTAGGCAGATAGTTGTACATCGATTGGTCTACCCAGTCCCAAATAGCACCACCACAGAAATGATTGGTAGACTCGATAGCCGTCCAATAGTCCTGCAAGCCCCCCACGGCATTACCCATAGAGTGCGCATACTCGGAGATATGGAAAGGGTACTTAATCTTGTACTTACCCTTCACAGCCTCCTGCACCCAAGGGATAGACGGATACTGATTAGAGCCAATATCTACAATATCATTATTACGCTCATACTGAATAGGGCGAGAAGTATCGACAGCCTTAGCGGCAGCATAACTGCGCTTGAAGTTATCCCCCGGTCCTGCCTCATTACCGAGCGACCAAATCACGATGCTAGGGTGGTTGAAATCGCTATACACCATCTCCAGCATTCTATTAGTCGTCTGAATATCAAACTCCTTGACGTGGGACAATGACTCCTTGCCATAGTAATACTCGTGGCTCTCGATATTGGCCTCGTCCTCTAGATAGATACCATACTTATCGCATAGATAGTAGAAGTATGGGTCAGTAGGATAGTGTGAGTTACGAACGTGGTTGATGTTAGCACGCTTCATCAGTCGCACCTCTTCCTCCATCATTTCATGCGTGAGGGCATGGCCCGTAGCGGGGTGCGTCTCGTGGCGATTAACGCCTTTGAGCTTAGCAGGCTTACCATTGATGAGGAAGTAACGACCAGCAAGACCAAATTCATCATCCTTAGCACTCATCTCCTTCAATTCCACCTCACGAATACCCGTATAAGTGGAAACAGTCTCAAGGACATTACCCTTTTTATCTAGCAGTTCGCCTACTAGGATATAGCGGTAAGGCGCTTCGGCACTCCATAGATTGGGCGACTCCACAGACATTGATGTAGTGAGCATCTGTGGCGCACCATCACTCTTGAGCGTAAGGGCTTCGGACTGAACCTCTGCCACACGCTTAGCACCCTCATCAAGATAGAGCGGAAGGCTATAAAGACTGTAACGCAAAGATAGGCCCTTGAGCTGCTTGAGCTTAGAAGAGTACGAACGCAAATCCGTCTTGATGTTCAGCGTCGCATGCTGATAAGTAGCATCTAGGTCGGGCGTTACTTGTAGGTCATGGATTTGCACCTTAGGCTTAGCCGTGAGCGATACCGAGCGAAAAATACCGGGCAGACGGAACATATCTTGGCTCTCTAGGAATGAGCCATCATTATTGCGATAAACCTCTACGGCGAGTGTATTCTCACCTTGCTTGAGGTAGGGCGAAATATCAAAAGAGGCTCTATTGCGTGAGTTCTTGGAGAAACCTACATAATGACCATTGACCCAGATATAGAAGAATGAATCTACACCATCAAAATTGACATACACAGACTGCCCCTCCCACGATGAAGGCACAGAGAATGTACGGCGATAAGCACCTACTTCGTTGCGGTGCTTGTACATCGTGTAGTTCTCAGGCGGTGTGCGCATAACGCCACCCTTCCAGTCGTCTACCTTCACTTGATGGAAGAAAGGTACACGCTGATTGAGGTAAATAGGCGTTCCGTATTTCTGTTTGCCGTCTTTCTGAAGACCATAGATATTCCAGCTCATAGGCACATTGACGGTATCCCACTTCTCGTCATTGTACTCAGGCTTGAAGAAGTTTACTTCCCTCTCCTCAGGGTTGCCCACCCAATGGAATCGCCAAGCACCATTAAGGCTCTGATAGTAACTACTCTTCTCAGGCAAAACGCCTAGCGCCTCACTTACCGTCTTGAACGAATAGAAATGAGCTCTAGGCTGTAACTTACCATGCGCATAGGCTTCTGGACTTTGCCATTCTTGCCCTGTGGGCTGCTCCTGCTTATCGTAAGAGAAACCTTTAAGATTTGCTTGCGCTTGCATGGCTACGCTCGTCGTAAGCGTTAGCCCCATAACAACAAGTAATTTTCTCATTTATATGATATGATTGTATATGTGATATTTTGAGAGCTTTGGATAATGCGGCACTCGCTGCGTTTATCGACATTCAGGCCTCGTCATTTAATAGTGCAGCACTCGCTAAAAGCATAAAGTCTCCGCTCAGAGTCATACCGAGCGGAGACCTTATCAAGTATAAAGATTGAATTGATTTCTAAGCGGTCTCTTTAGACGATACCTTGCTGAAGCATCGCATTAGCAACCTTAAGGAAGCCAGCGATATTCGCACCCTTCACATAGTTGATATAGCCATCTTCACGACCATACTTCAAGCATTGCTCGTGGATGTCGCTCATAATCTGATGTAAGCGTGCATCTACTTCTTCGTTAGTCCAGTAGATGTGCATAGCGTTCTGAGTCATTTCAAGACCCGAAGTAGCTACACCACCAGCATTAACAGCCTTACCTGGGCCGAAGATAATCTTATTAGCTACATAGTACTCAGCGGCTTCAGCTGTACAACCCATGTTTGAAGTTTCAGCGACAAGTAAGACGCCATTCTTATGGAGCATCTTAGCGTCATCTTCGTTCATTTCGTTCTGAGTAGCACAAGGCATAGCGATGTCTACCTTCTGTTCCCATGGCTTCTTACCAGCGAAGAACTGAGCATGAGGGAAACGCTTAACGTAATCACTTACGACGTCATTACCACTAGAGCGCAAGTCTAGCAAGCACTGGAACTTTTCTTCTGTATTGATACCTTCTGAGTCATACACATAGCCATCAGGACCAGAAATAGTTACCACCTTAGCACCTAGTTCGGTAGCCTTCTTCGCTACACCCCAAGCTACATTACCGAAGCCAGAGATAGCGACAGTCTTGCCCTTGAAGTCAATGCCATTAGCTTCGCACATGTGATTAACGAAGTAAACAGCACCATAACCAGTAGACTCAGGACGCAAGCGAGAGCCACCAAATTCGAAGCCCTTACCTGTGAGTGTACCTGTGTGTTCGTGGCGAAGTTTCTTATACATACCATACATATAAGCTACTTCACGACCGCCAACACCTATATCACCAGCAGGAACGTCGGTATCAGGACCGATGTATTTCCATAGCTCAAGCATGAAGCTCTGACAGAAGCGCATGATTTCTCTATCGCTACGACCACGAGGAGAGAAGTCGCTACCGCCCTTACCGCCACCCATAGGGAGCGTAGTAAGCGCATTCTTGAAAGTCTGCTCGAAGCCCAAGAACTTCAAAATAGAGAGGTTCACTGTGTGGTGGAAACGAATACCACCCTTGTATGGGCCTATCGCATTATTGAACTGCACACGATAACCGATATTAACATGCACTTTACCATTATCATCAATCCAAGGTACTCTGAAGGTGTAAATACGATCAGGCTCCACGAGACGCTCAATGATAGCCTCGCGCTCGAATTCGGGATGTTGGTTGTAAACGTCTTCTACTGAATGTAGAACTTCTTTTACTGCCTGTAGGAACTCTGTTTCTCCAGGGTGCTTAGCCTCTAGGGCTGCTAGAATGTCTGCAGATTTCATAAAAACACTGTTTTTAGTGGTTTACGTTACCTTGTACTTGTATTAAGTCTGTTATTTAAAACTATACGGCAAATATAGATAATGTTTTTTATTCGCAACATTCCGAACACTTCTTTTGCATAAATACCACCCTTACACCCTTAATAAATACACACAGACAAACTCAAATATCACCACTTACGACAAATACTTAGGCTTATTCCTTATCATTGTGTCAAGACTACAAAAAATCTACTTGATAAATGAAACGATGACAATTTATTTATGAAATTAGACCTTGTTTCCGGTCTAAACACTCTAACATAAGCGCGTCGCCCTACCCTTTTATGCTACCATGACAATAAAACCTTATCTTTGCCTTATATAAT
>RBKG01000303.1 GCA_003640335.1 Porphyromonas sp. | reverse complement strand
GTCAAGGGAATACTCCGTACTGGATTTATGGCAATGGACCCACACAATGGTCATGTCCTTGCTTATGTAGGAGGTATTGACTTCTCAGCCTTCCAGTATGACATGGTATCACAGGGTAGACGACAAGTAGGTTCTACGATTAAGCCATTCCTCTACTCTCTATCTATGATTGACGGCTATTCTCCTTGTGATATTATTCCTCATAGCCCTCCACACATTCGCCAAGCCGATGGTACTATTTGGGCTCCACGTACGGGAAATCGTCCAAGAGGAAGCGCATCTATTCAGTGGGGACTGCAACACTCTGACAACTGGATTACCGCTCAGCTGATGAGTCGTACATCTACGACAGCATTCCTAAGATTGCTTCGTAGCTATGGTATGGCTGGGAAAATCACAGAGGCTCCTGCGATGTGCTTAGGTACTCCTGATGCATCTGTAAGTGAAATGGTATCAGCTTACTCTACATTTGTCAATAAGGGCATACGTGTAAGTCCGGTCTTTGTAACACACATCGAAGACCAAATGGGTAATGTAGTTGCGACATTTACGCCTCGCACAACGGAGGTTCTCCCTCAGAATGCCGCTGACAAGATGCTCTACATGCTACAGAATGTAGTACAAGGTGGTACTGCTAGTCGCTTGAGAACAAGACATGCTCTAGAAATGCCACTTGGAGGTAAAACTGGTACAACGCAGAACAACAGTGACTCATGGTTTATGGGCTTTACGCCTGATATCGTAGCAGGCTGTTGGGTTGGAGGCGAAGACCGCTCCGTACGTTTCAGGTCAATGAATTTTGGTCAAGGTGCCGCAGCAGCTCTCCCTATATTTGGTATTTTCATCAAGAAAGTTTATAACAATCCTAAGTTGGGTTACAGCAAAGCGACCAAGTTTGATTTACCAAACTCATTTGCACCTTGTAGTGATGCTAACTCAGGAACAGAGGGTGGCGATGATTTATTCTTCCCAACAGACTCAGCAAGTCAAAAATCGACGAACACAGAAGAATAATCATAGTTCACAATAAAACACTTCTAAAAGCTACCGTAAAGTTTATTTTACGGTAGCTTTTTTCATATCTAATGAGGCATAAGCATTCTTAGGCAACAATAAACCCTGCAAATTCGGTATCTTTGCAAAAATTATATCAGATACATAAGATTAAGCATGATTATAGCTCAGCATAAGCGAAAAGAAAATATATGCGAATACTTGCTCTACATGTGGCAGGTCGAAGACCTTCTACGAGCTGCACACTGCCGTACTGAGGAGATAGACGCTCTTATTCTACCTAAGTACGAGCATGCTGGTGTAGATTTACAAGCAATTAGACAGTGGTACTATGAGCTAGCTGATATGATGCGTACTGAGGGCAAGCAAGAAAGTGGGCACTTAGATGTTAATCGCATTGTACTGATGCAGCTTGAAGAGCTACACCGCAAACTGTCTCAAAATCCCAACGATTATATCTATCAAGGGTTGCACTACCAAGTACTACCAGCTATCGTACAGCTTAGAGGTAAAAGTGGAGGGCATGATGCGAGTGATATTGAGACATGTTTCAATGCTATTTACGGATACCTAACGCTCAAACTTCAAGGCAAATCTATCTCAGAAGAAACAGATAAGAGCATCAAGCAGATTAGCTCTTTCCTCGCTATGCTTGCTCATAAATACAAACTTGAACAAGAGGCTCAAACTGAAGAATAGCATGAAGAAACTACGTATCATATTAACAGGAGGGCATGGGCAACTTGGTTCGTCAATCCAACAAGTTTGTAAGGCTAGTTATCCGGAAATAGAACTAGTCGTAACAGACAGAGCATCTCTCGATGTAAGCCAGCAGGGAGCTCTTGAGGATTACCTCAAAGACAAACCCTCTACCCTCCCGACTATTGTGCTTAACGCTGCGGCATACACAGCTGTAGATAAGGCCGAAGAAGAGGAGGATGCAGCCTATGATTTGAATAGTTTTGCTCCGGGGTACTTAGCTCT
>RBKG01000202.1 GCA_003640335.1 Porphyromonas sp. | reverse complement strand
TCTCTATTTGCGGAGTAGGTCTAGTTCAGCAAGACGCATCTTGAGTTTGCCTTGTATCATCTGCTGTACCATGTCCATATCTACAAGTTGTAGGCTCTCAGCGTAGGCTAGATTGTATTGAGCTTGTGCAGCTGAATAGTTTTCTAGAGCCTTATAAGAGTCCCCAATCATTGTAATGTAATTGATTTTATCTGTAATGCTGTTCTCGCCCTTAAGCGCATTAGTAAGCCATTCGATAGAAACCTTATGCGCTTCTTGAGGAACCTTAGCACCAAGAGCAAGGTAAAGCTCTTGTGCAGCCTTAGCGTACTCATTAGGAAGTGCAGTACCATCCATCTTAGAGAAGTAGTCCTGCATCATCTTGATGTACTTCTTAGCATCCTTATCCTTGTAGAGCGTGTAGATGGCATTCAGAGTAAGTTTGTTCTTTTCGTAGATAGAAACTTTTGCCTTAGGGATAAGGTCGTAAGCTGCTTTGTAGGTACCATTGATGCGCTCAAGTCTTTCTTGATAACTTGTCTTACCAGCCTTAGCAAGCGTTTCCATTTCAGCATCATTGTGCTCAGCGATGTAGTAGGCAACAGCATCGCCCACAGCCTCACGCCATGCAGGTAGATTGTCGTTGATAAAGGCAACAATCTCTTCCTTAAGCTCAAGGTCATCACCTGTAAGTGCTAGGATAATGCGGTAGTCATCTTTGTTAATAAGCGCTGGACCTTTCTTGGCTTGAATGTAAGACTTGTAGAGCTTAGTGAGGCGTACAATCCACTTATCAGCTTCCATACCTTCTTGAGCCATCAGGAATTGAGGAGCAGCTTGTAGGATTTCTTGCTGTAGCTTAAGGTTATTCTTATCCTTGCGGTAGTTCTCATATAGCTGAGGTACACCGATGATATCTCCTACAGCTGTCTTAGCACCCTTAATCAGTTCTTCGCCATCGTGGTAGCCAGAGAGGATAGAAATCATCTTGCCATCAGGAGCGATGAAGACCATAGTAGGGAAGGCTTCAACCTTATAAAGCTTCGCAGACTCTACGTTTTCGGGCTTCTCTGCATCAAGCTGCATGCAGACAAATTTTTTATTGAAGTATTCACCCACCTCTGGACGAGTGAATACTGTCTTTTCCATCTTCTTACAAGGCACGCACCATGTAGCATAGAAGTCTACAAAAAGGTTCTTGCCTTCTTTGCCTGCCTTAGCTAAACCTTCAGCAAGAGTGCCACGGAAGAATTCGATACCGCCTTTAGCCTCTTGTGCCATAAGGCTTGATAGACTAAAGAAGATAGCTGTTAGGGCTAAAAATACTTTCTTAATCATAATAGAGTGTATTATCGTGTATGATTATTCATTTGATGAAGAAGCAGTGTCTTCAGCTTCTTCGGGTTGCTCCTTAACGATAAAAGAGAAGATGTCAGATAGGATAGCTTCGTGACCTTCGTTAGATACACGTATGCTAATCGTGTACTTACCGACAGGTAGCTGAGATGCTCCCTTTTGAAGAAGCTGTATTTTACCTCCACGCACGAGGAGTAAGCCTTCTTTTACAACCTTGAGGAATGCTGCTTCGTCGCCACCTTCGCTAACCTTTACTGAGTGGAAGGCGTAGCTAATAGGTTGAGTTCCGCTAAGCCCTTCTAGGTTTGCTGAGGAGAAAGCAAAATCTTCGCCTTGCTGAGCCTGACGATAAGCAACCTTAGTGTTAATTCTGTAGTTAGCTTCGGCTGTATGGAGATAGCCTACTGGTACCTTTGTACAAGCTACGCTAAGAGCAAGGAGTACAAAAGCGAGGGCAAATCTTAGCTTTGAAATATAACGTGTCATATTAGTCTGTTATTAAAATTCACCTAGGGTAAATGAGTAGGGAAGAGAGTGAACAATACCCGTCTGCGTCTGAATGTCTGAAGAAGCAATCTTGACGCGCTTCTGAGTCTTCTCCGAAACGACATAAAGACTTACAGGACCAGAGTTAGGCACATTGTTGAAGTCCTCTTGGAAAGTGTAGAGCCATAGCTTCTCACCGCCTAAAGTAGTAACAGTCATTCCCCCAGTACGAGTTGTATTGCCGTCTGTCGTTGTCAAGCGACCACGAGGAACGTCCTTGAGCATGATACGCTGGGGTATGATACAGTTAAGAAGCATCTTACGAGCATCTTCTTGAGTAATATCATCAAGTTCAATCCTCTTAGCTTCACGACCTTCAGACTCGGCTGCTTCATTTTCTTTGACTTGTTGCTCCGCAACATAACGAATGATGCTGAGGTCTGTAACACCGAGGAAGGTAATCCCTTTAGAACCTGTTGCCGTAGAAGTGAAGTAGCTCTCTAGACCAGCCTTCTTAATGAGCTTTTGAGTCTCTTCCCAGTTGTAAGGGTCTGTCGAGAAATAACCATTCATGCTCGTCTCGTGTACACCATTTGATAGACCAGTCTCGATGAGATTGTATTTGGTGCAACTACCCAAAGCAAATGTTGTAGCTAGGCTAAGAACAACAGCTTTTATAATCGATTTCATTATAGTTATAATCTTAGATTAGTTATAGTTTGACCAGTATTGGCTTTGGCGTACAAGAGTATTAACGGTGATACCATTGCTCTTTGATGCTGATTTAGGTAGAGGAAGGTGAAGAGCACCTCCACGTACTTCGGCATCTGTAAGAGTACGGAAGCGACCACCTAGTTCTGTCTTCCAGTAGCCATTACGGATTACAGACCAATATCTAGAGCCTTCACCGATGAATTCCTTCTCCTGCTCTTGGAAGATTGCCTTCTTAAGGTCGCTCTCTCCATTGTAAGGATAAGCATTTGCCCCAGCACGCTTGCGGATGACATTCAGGTCTTGTATCGCATTAGCTGTTTGTCCGATTTTATTGTAACATTCAGCACGTAGAAGATACATCTCGGCAAGACGCCAATAAGTGAAGTTTGTATTCACTGAAGACATATATTCGCCAGCTTCAGAGTAAGCATCTGCAATGAAGATACCTTTACGCCACTTATACATAACGGCGTAGTCTTGACCCCCTACAGTGTGGGCTTCATCATACTTATAGAAGAATGCCTGAGGTCTTTGGTCAGCTTCATCTGTGTACAAATTCTTAATGCTTTGAGCATAGATACGGAATGGTGCGTGAACGATATCACCAAGTACCTTCGTGCGGTCTACAGGCCAAGTAACGTAGTACTGCGCAGGTGATGGTGTGATTGTACCTACATCACGCAGACGGTCAAAGGCAAGAGAGAAGATAGTCTCAGCATCATCAGCTTCTGCATCAGAGAGCTTCAAGCAGAGAGCTTCAGGAGTTTCATTAAGCTTGTAAGAGCCAACCTTGCCACTGATAACCTCTGTTGCATACTTAATAGAGGCTTCGTAGGCTGTCTTTGAGCTTTCTTGCGTTAGCTTATAATTGTCGATGACTGAACCCTTCCAAGCGTATAGCTCAGAGAGCAAAGCTGCAGCACTACCCTTAGTCGCAAACTGTTTGTTCGTCAAGGGTGCTCCATTAAGGTCTTTCAGATTGCCCTGCGTAGGTAGGATATTGTAAGCCTCTTGAGCATATTCAATAGCCTTGTTTAGAACATCTAGCTGAGGTGTAAGACCATAAGCAGATAGACGCTCAGAGTTTTCAAGGAGAATAGCATCTCCATAACGCTGTACTATCGCGAGGTAAGTAAACCCTAATGCGAAGAGTGCTTGACCTCTGTGGTAGTTGAGTCTTTCCTCGCTAAGACCTTGTGTCTTGTGGATGTTATCAAGTAGGAAGTGCGCTGTAAAGATAATATCATACAGATTCTTCCAGTCTGGTTCGCTATTGATAACGCTACGAGGGTTCCATGCTCTTACATCTGAAGCATCTACATCATCCATGATTTCGCCTGCAGTGAGGATAGTCTGTAGACCATCTTCCTTGATGCGCATATTTGTGATAACGTGGATAGATGTCGTGATAGAGTTTAGGTCCTTCTCCGTCTTGAAGGCATTTTCCTTAGTAACTTGGTTCTGAGGTGGCTCGTCAAGAGAGCATGAACTATTGAAAACTACAGAACCTAGGCTAAGCCCAAGACCGAGTGCTATAATTGATTTTTTCATGAGACTACTTCTTAAAACTTAACATTTATACCCAGTGTAATCTTTCTATCAAGAGGATACTGCGTACCAGTATCAATACCTGTGTATGGGTCAACGATTTCAGGGTCTACACCAGAGTAGTTAGACAGCAAGAATAAGTTCTCTCCAGTTAGGAATACACGAGCATCCTTAAGTCTTAGCTTAGACGTGAATGCTGATGGTAGCGTGTACGAAAGAGTCAGCTGACGTAGACGAAGGAAACTTACGTTCTCAATGAAACGGTCTGTGTCGCCATCGTACTGCCCGATAAAGCCTGTTTCTGCATATTCAGGTGCTGGCAAATCAGTTTTATCTCCATCTTTCTTCCAAACGCTCTTCTTGCGGTAGTCGTCAAGGATAACCCCGAAGAGACCAGAGAAAGCAAGTGAGGAGTAGCGAGACTTATTCATCATCTTACGACCGAGTGAGAAGTTGAATAAAGCATCTACTGTAAAATCCTTCCATCTTATCTGAGAACTAAGTCCCCCGTGAGCAATAGGCAATGTGCTACCAGCGTAGTATCTGTCACTCACATCAATAGTACCATCACCGTTGAGGTCTGCGATGTTGCGAGCTCCTACGCCTGCGAGGTAGTTATTGCTGTAACCGAAGCTAAGAGGAGTCTTAACCCCATTTACTGTATAGTTGTAAGGGATTTGAGCTTCGTTTTGGATTAGCCCTAAGTCCTTATAAGTGTAAATACCGAAGGTAGGACGACCAAGTACTTGGATACCGCTCTTCGTCGTAATATCCATATCGTTAGGAGCCTTACGAAGGAGGTTCCAGTTACGTGCTAGGTTAAGCTGTGCCGTCCAGCTAAAGTCTTTCTTACGAATAAGGTCTGCTGAAACTTCAAATTCAAGACCTTCATTTGAGATAGCGGCTGCATTGGTCCAAGCTTCCTTATTAAAGTATACATTACCTGGAAGAGGTGTTTGTATAAGCAGGTTGCGAGAGTACTTATTGTAGTAGTCTACCTTCATGCGCAACTTTTGGTCAAGGAAGTAGAGGTCAAGACCAAGGTCAAGCTGGTCGCTCTCTTCCCAAGTCATGCTACTATTTGCAGACGTACTAGGTACAAGACCTGGTACTCCGAGGAAGCTATTATAAGTGCTTAGTGTACCTTGAGCAAGATAAGCATCATCGAGCTTCTGTCCTGAACGTCCCCATGATGTACGTAGCTTACCAAAGCTTAGCCACCATAGAGGCTTCATGAATTTCTCAGAAGTGAATACCCAACCTGCACCAATAGAAGGGAATGTCCCCCAACGATAAGCTGGAGCATATACAGACGAACCATCACGGCGTACAGCAAGCTCTGCTAGGTATTTCTGCTTGTAGTTATATGACAAACGACCGAAGATACTTGCCATTGTCTGAGCCTGGTAGTCAGTCTTGTTCTCTTGCATGTGCTGGAAGCTTCCAGATATAATGCGCGACTTTGGCCAAGCATCGCTGATATAATATACAGAGTTTGATGGACCACCTTGAGCGCGTGCTTCTACAGACTCCATGCTTTCGCTGGTGAATGAAGTACCAAGCATGACGTCAAAGCGGTGGTCGTTATTGATTTTGAAGTCGTAGTTAAGAATGCTTTCCCACTGCATCATCGTAAGACCAGACGCAGAGAACTTAGACTCTGTGAGTGACCAAGCACTGAGGTAATCCGGTGTAGCGATGTTTGAACGCAAGAGGTGGTGGTCTACTGCAGCTGATGTAGAGAAGCGTAGGTCCTTAGTTATCTTATAGTTCAGACCCGCATTGAGTCGGATGTTGTATGACGAATTCTTTTGGTTAATACTCTGCAGACGAGAGAGTGCGATACGTTCTACATCAGAACCCTTACCAGGGAGAAGTGACGAAGTTTGCTTAGGGTCTACAGTGAGTCCCTGAGCGATACCATTGTCTGTACCTGCTGAGCGGTCTGTGTATGATAGATATATACGAGCATAGGTGTCAAACTTTGGTGTTAGCTTGACATCAAGGTTTGTGAGGAAGTTTGCTCTACGGAAGCTTGAGTTAAGCATGATACCCGTTTCGTCATAGAAACCTCCACCCATGAGATAGCGCACATTATCAGTTCCTCCTGATGCGCTAAGGTCAGCCTTGGTTACTCTACCTAGGCGGAAGAAGTATTTCCACCAGTTTGTTTGGTTATTGTAGAAGGCGTTCAGTGAGTCTTGCACCATTGCTGGAGCCTTGTCCGTACGCTCACCCTTACCCCAGAACCAGTCATACTGAGCTCCACCATTATTCATGTAAACATCTCTGTATGACTTAGGCAAACGAATGGTATTTTCGTCTGCATAAGCAAGACGATACTTCTTGATAAGTGATATCGGATAATCACGTTCTCCCTTACCGATTACTTGTAGAGGAGTCTCAGGCAACCAAGATATAGATTGTGAGATATTGACATTAAACTCAGCACGTCCACTCTTCCCCTTCTTCGTAGTAATCATGATAACCCCATTAGAAGCGCGGCTACCATAGAGAGCGGCTGAAGATGCGTCCTTGAGAACTTCTACAGACTCAATAGTGCTAGGGTCAAGACCTGCAAGTGGGTTGATACCAGTACCAGCTACGTCAGTTGCTTTAAGAGGTACTCCATCGATGACGTAGAGAGGTTGTCCGTTGTTTGACGAACCATTGCTACCGATAAGAGAGTTTACACCACGGATGGAAACGACAGCACCGCCACCACCTGGAGAGCCAGATGCCTGCGTAATCTGAACCCCTGCCATCTTACCCTGTAGTAGAGTCTCAATAGAGGGAGCTACTGAGTTGCGTAGTTCGTCTGCCTTTACGGAAGACACGGAACTCACGAGTTCTCTTGTAGTCTTACGTCCATAAGCAACTACCGTGACGTCATCGAGCTTGTTGGTAACCTCCTTAAGAACGACGCTGAGCGACTTATTAACGTCATAAGCAACGGTCTGAGGTTGGAAGCCAACGCTTGTAATAATCAGTTCACCTTTGGCTTGATGCACTTTGATAGAGAAGTGACCATTAGCGTCTGTGGCACTACCGGTCTTAGTCCCTTTGATAATCACAGATGCTCCGATAGCTGGGAGCCCATTCTGTTCTTTGACTATTCCTTGTACGACAAGCTCTTCTCCCTGCTGGGCTTGAATGCGAGTCATAGGGCTTGCTTGAGCCATGTACGACTCTAAGCTGCAAGGAAAGAACATGCCACTGAGTACACCCAGCGTCAAAACGGCTTGTGTGCTTAATGTTATTTTCATCCTATGTAAGTAATTATATCCTATCTGTAATTTATTCTAACTAAATAATGTGCAAAGATACACAAAAATGATGTGATATGCTTGTAATATGTTCGTTTTCGTGCAGATGACTTTTTTGTAGGTACTCAATTTGTCTTCATGAAGTAAAAAATCTCTTCACTATCGCTAAAAAATCTTAGGTAGTGAAGAGATTTATTAATCATAATGTCATATTGCTGAAGTTAGCCCTATTTATAGAGGAAACGCTTAATACTCTGTTTAGGCGTTTTGACAAAAGGCTCGGGGTGCAATTCGAACGATTGTATTTGTTCGTAGTTTGCCAGTTGCATATTGACCTCTTTGCGCCCTTCGAGTATGCTTTGCCAAGCCTCCTCTTCGCTAATGCCAGCTGCCTCTATGCTCTGAGGGTTGAGTACGACTAGAGCTTCTAGGTGTCCTTTTCTCATTAGGACAAGGCACTCAAGGACGTGAGGCAGTAGGCTTATTTTGGCTTCTATTTCTTCAGGGTAAATGTTCTGACCATTGCCACTGAGGAGCATCGTCTTACTTCTGCCCTTGATGTAAATAAAGCCTGCCTTATCTATAGTTCCAAGGTCTCCCGTGCGTAGCCAACCATCTTCAGTGAATAGTGCTTGTGTTTGCTCTTCGTTTTTGTAGTA
>RBKG01000136.1 GCA_003640335.1 Porphyromonas sp. | reverse complement strand
CTACTTCTGTCCTTCAGGAAGAAGCATAACTTCAATGTAATTCTTTTGCTCTAGTAGCTGCTGTAAGAGCTTCTGTGAGTCTTCAGGCTTAATTGACTTCAAGGTGCTGAGGTAATCAGTTACACCATCACGACCATGATAATAGTAATTAACGAGATGTCTCAACCAATAACTATTTTCCTTTTGGTTCGTGTTATACTGCTTTTCCATATTAAGGATAACCTTGTCAAACTTAGTGCGGTCAAGACCATCCTTAGCAAGCTTCTGAAGTTCTTCTTGAGCAATCTTATTCAGATGTTCAGCCTTTGTTGGGTCTGTTTGGAACACAACAGTAAGAGAAGCATCACCCTTAGGTTCGTATGCTAGCTCAGAACCTACTTGTGCGCCATAAGTACCTCCTTCACGCTCACGGATAACATCCATATACACTTGGTCTAGGACTTCAGCAAGGATATTGAAAGCAAGACGATTACGCATATTAACTTCGAGCTTACCGCTATACATATCGAAAACAAGTCCCATAGGAGTTTCTTGCTTCTTGTAGTAGTGGTTCACATAGTTACCCTTGCGCATTACAGGGAGCTTGCTGAAGTCAGCCTTACTTACCACCTTAGTTGCAGGTAGAGAAGCTAGATAAGTTTCTACAAGTGGACGTAGTTTTGCTTCATCGATATTACCGACAAAGACAAACTGGAAGCCATTAGCATTGCTGAAACGCTCCTTATACATCTGCATAATGCGCTCATACTTCAAAGCCTTGTATTCAGCCTCTGTAAATGATTGTTGACGCTTATCACCAGGATAAATAGCCTTACCGATGCTATCGCTTACAGATGACATTGGGTTAGCTTCCTTCATCTTAAGGCTGTTAAGCGCATTTTCCTTCCACACTTCAAAAGCCTGCTTATCCGTACGCTTCTGAGTGAAGTTGAGGTAAATAAGCTGGAACATCGTCTCAAGGTCTTCCTTAGTGCTGCTACCTGAAATAGCTTCTGAAGTGAGGCTAATGCTTGGCGCAGCACTTGCTAGACGACCTGAAAGCACCTTTTCTAACTGGTTCTCATCAAATGAAGCCAAGCCACCAAGGTTCATAACAGCACCTATAGCACGCGCTTCAAGCTCATCCTTCTTAGCGAAAGTAGATGTTCCACCTTGGCGCATACCTGACACTTGGATTTCATCTTCCTTGAAGTCTGTTGGCTTGATAATCACCTTAACACCATTGCTTAGCGTCCAAACAGTAGAACCGTACTTGCCAGCCTTATCAACCTTGACAATCTTACCTGCCTTTGGCTTCTTAGCCATCAATGGCACATTGCTTACTTCTTCCTTAAGAGCTTCTACCTTAAGGGCACGATAGCTGTTAAACTCATTCTTGAGGGCTTCAGTAGTAGGATACTTAATATCCGCCTTATCAGGACCTGTTAGAGAAACAACGATATTATTCTGCGTAATAGCTTCCTTGATAGCCTGATTAACAGCTTCCAATGGAATTTGGTCAGCAAGCGCAGTGATGAATTGATATTCAAACTCTATACCTGGGATATAACCACCACGAAGGAAGTACTGAGAGTACTCTTCAGCATAATCTTCATTCTTGCGCTTATCTCTTTCATTGTAAGCCTTCTTAAGAGATACAAGATAATCCTTCTTAGCACGTTCGTACTCACCCTTATTGAAGCCAAACTGAGATAGACGTTCAATTTCCATCACAAGTCTCTTGAGCGCATCCTGATACTTACCATCATTAGCAACAGCTTCAAAAGTTAGCGCGTCCTTAGTACGTGCTACACCTTGGAACTCATTAAAGTAAGCACTTGCAGAGCGGAAAGGCGCATTAGGCTTCTTCGTAATATCAAGGAAACGCTCACGTACCATAGATGAGATTAGGCTATAGATATAGTCTGTCATCAGACCCACTTGACTAGCCTTAAGCTCTGCTGGCATTACATCTGTCTTAAACTCTACGCTTATACGTGTGCCTACTGCTTCCTTATCTGTACCGATAACGGCTAATACGCCAGTATGGTCTTCAACGGGAACATACACACGCTCAGCTGGATTAACGGGCTTAGGCACATCTGCAAACAGACGCTTAATAGTAGCTTCTACCTGAACAGGGTCTACATCTCCCACGATGATGAGCCCCTGCAAGTCTGGACGATACCACTTCTTATAGTAATCTCTTAGCTCTTGGTACTTAAAGTTACGTACGACATCCATTAGACCGATAGGCATACGAGAACCGTACTTATTTCCTTGGAAAGCATCAGTGAATGCCTTCATCATAGCACGGAAGTTACCGTTATCACGGCTACGCCATTCCTCTTGAATAACGCCACGCTCGTCATCAATCTCCTTATCTTCAAGGCTGATTGAGTTACTCCAGTCGTGCAAAATCAAGAGACAAGAGTCCACTGTGCTCTGACGAGAAACAGGGATATTCATCAGCGTATAAACGGTTTCATCAAAACCTGTATAAGCATTGATGTCGCTACCGAAGTTAGCACCCAATGTTTCTAGGTAATTGATAATACCCTTACCAGGGAAATGCTTCGTACCATTGAAGGCAATATGCTCCAAAAAGTGTGCTAATCCACGCTGATTCTCTTCTTCCTGCATCGAACCCACCTTTTGGGAGATGTAGAAATGAGCACGCCCCTCGGGCAACTTATTTCTGCGAATGAAATAAGTCAGACCATTGTCCAATTTGCCTATACGTACAGCCGTATCGATAGGCAAAGCTGGCACCTGAGGCTCTTGGGCATAGATGGTAATTGCTGTCGAAACAGTCGCCATCATCCCTAGAACCAAACGTCTAAAAAATGATTGTGTCATACTTTTGTTATCTTGATTATCGATTATAGTTATAATAACGGAGCAAAGATACACATTTAAGTATTACAACGAGATAACAAGTATCATAAGGCTAGCCAATTACTGCTCTTATTTTACCTATCGTTCTTATCTGTTCAGTACAGACAACACAAAAGCTACAATGTATAAGAAGGTGTTTATTCTGTACTAGAGGAAGAAAAAAGTCTGCGCCAAAACTAGTTTGACGCAGACTTTCTCTCTATTATAAAAGCAGCTTTATCGCTTACTTAACCTCGTTAACCAATTCTTCACCCTTAGACCACGCAAGGATAGAATTACTTGCTCTGTTAATATATTGAAAAAGGAAACTCTGTTTTTAAACCTTATGTATCCTGCACCTAAAAAAGCGAAATCAGGATAAGCTAATTCTTCTATCTTTGTTAATGTAATAATAAAATTAACTCATTATGGATATTTCTAAGGTATTTAAAACATTCGTTGGAGAAATTAGGAAACGAACCAATATCATGACAGAAGATAATATTCGATATTATTGGTTTGCGTCAATGTTAACACAGGATAAAGAACTAAACAATTACACTTTAGAATATCCTTATATTAACGAACCTGAACTAATAGGTAAAGAATTAGATTTGCTCTACAAAGGACCCCAAGCTCACCTATGCTTTGAAATGAAATTTCATCGCAACTCAAAAGATACAGCCTACCCTCAGACAGATGCCGCTGGAGCTATTTTCTCTGATATTAACCGACTACCTTTTTTTCAGACTGGAGATGATTCTAAGGCGGGACAAGAGATTATCAGATATTTCTTATATGTGACAGATGCTACAATGGACTCCTATTTAAGTCAGACTAAATCTCTGTCTGAATATCGAGAAGGTCTACAAAAATTCTATACAGCTAATATTGGAGAATCCTTTTCTATTATATATCCAGAGGATACTCCTATCACTTTTTTCAAGAAACTTAGGAGATTCAATAATACAGAAACATCAAGCCCTAAGATTACACTAGTAGAAAAAGAAGATTTCCGTTGTGACAGTAATTCTTTCAAGGATAACGAGTGCCATATCAGACTATACCGGATAGGAGAATAACCTTATCTGAACTACAGCATAAATTATTTCACTAAAAAATATCTCATCCTATATTTTTAAATCAGAATATTTATTCTTAAAAACATAGAGGAAGAAAAAAGTCTGCGCCCAAACTAGTTTGACGCAGACTTTCTGTTATTAAAGGAGCCTTATCGCTTACTTAACCTCGTTAACCAATTCTTCACCCTTAGACCACGCAAGGATATTACCAAGCGTCGTCATAGCTATATTATCCGTAGCCTCGGCAGTAAAGAATGCTTGATGCGACGTCATAATCACATTGTTAAAACTTAACAAACGTGCAAGCGTATCATCTTCAATAATGCGGTCACTCTTATCCTTAAAGAAATAAGCAGCCTCTTCTTCATACACATCAAGAGCAGCAAATCCTACTTGATGAGTCTTAAGACCTTCGATTAGGTCTTCACTATTGATTAGCAGACCACGACCAGTATTGATAATCATAACCCCCTTCTTCATCTTAGCGATGCTTTCGCGATTGATGATATACTCAGTCTCAGGCGTTAGAGGGCAGTGCAGTGAAATGATATCCGAACCTGCATAAAGTTCGTCAAGACTTACATACTTCACACCATGAGCTTCGGCAAATGCGTGGTCAGGATAAACATCATAAGCCAAGATATTCATACCAAAGCCACGAAGAATACCAATGAGCACCTTAGCAATCTTACCCGTCCCGATAATGCCGACAGTCTTGCCGTACATATCAAAACCTAGAAGCCCATTAAGAGAGAAGTTTCCGTCACGTGTACGCCATGAAGCACGCTGTATCTTACGATTAAGCGACAGCATCAGAGCCACAGCATACTCAGCGACAGCATGAGGAGAATAAGCAGGCACACGCACGACCTTAATACCAGCCTCACGCGCAGCCTCCATATCTACATTATTGAAACCTGCACAGCGCAGAGCAATAAGTTTTACGCCATTCTCCTTGAATTGAGCAATAGTATCTGCATCAATATTATCATTCACAAAGACACAGACTGCTTGACAACCCTTAGAAAGGATTAAGTTGTCATGGTGAACATTAGCCAAGAAATACTTGATTTCAAAGCCAAAATCCTCGTTAATCTTATCAAAGGTTTTGCGGTCGTACGGCTGTGTGCCGTAGAAGGCGATACGTAATGGAGTGTTCGACATTTAAAGATTAGTTATTTGGATTTGGTATAATGCTAAAGCCCGTATATGGAACAAGTGCTTCAGGGATGCGAATACCTTCGGGCGTTTGATTGTTTTCAAGCAGAGCTGCGACGATACGAGGAAGAGCAAGTGCACTACCATTGAGTGTATGCGCCAACTGAACGCCTGCTTCGCTATCACGATAACGACACTTAAGGCGATTAGCTTGGTAACTTTCAAAGTTCGATACAGAACTTACTTCTAACCAACGCTCTTGAGCAGCCGAGAAGACTTCGAAGTCATAAGTCAATGCAGACGTGAAGCTCATATCACCACCACACAAACGAAGAATGCGGAAAGGTAACTCTAGCTTGTTTACAAGCGTTTCTACATAAGCAACCATTTCATCAAGACGCTCATAACTACGGCTAGGCTTATCAATACACACAATCTCTACCTTATCAAACTGATGCAGACGGTTAAGACCACGCACATCCTTACCATACGAACCAGCCTCACGACGGAAACAAGCCGAGTAAGCTGTATTCTTAATTGGTAACTCTTGTTCGCTAAGGATAACATCACGATAGATATTCGTTACTGGCACTTCTGCCGTAGGGATTAGATATAAATTATCTAAAGTCGCATGATACATTTGACCTTCCTTGTCAGGCAACTGACCCGTACCATAACCAGAGTCCTCATTGACTACATAAGGAGGTTGCACCTCTAAGAAGCCAGCTTCACGCGCATTATCTAGGAAGAAGTTAATGAGCGCACGTTGCAGACGAGCACCATAACCCTTGTAAACAGGGAAACCAGCTCCAGAGATTTTAACGCCTAGCTCGAAGTCGATGAGGTCATAAGTTTTAGCCAAATCCCAGTGAGGCACTGCGCCTTCTGAGAGTTTAGGCATCTCACCGCCCATCTTCACTACTAGATTATCCTCTGCATGCTTACCCTCAGGCACGATGTCCGCAGGAAGATTAGGAATAGTCAGAAGAAGATTACGTAGAGCGGACTCTGCTGCTGTTTTTTCTTCGTCTAATTCCTTACCAATAGCCTTTAGTTCTGCTACTCGAGCACGTTTAACCTCAGCCTCTTCCTTATTGCCTGATTTCATCAGTCCCCCGATTTCCTTTGCAAGAGCATTCTGCTCTGCTAGGGTATTATCAAGTGTTTGCTGAGCTGTCTTGCGCTTATCATCAAGCGCAAGTACTTCATCTATAATCGCAGCTGCGTCAAAGCCCTTCTTAGCGAGCTTACGCACTACAGCTTCTTTATCCTCTTTGATTTGCTTGATTGTTAGCATAAATCCTATTTATTTGTCGAATTCGTTTTTTGCTTTTCCTTTGAGTACCTCCTCCCGTACAAACGCCACAAGAGCCTCCGCCACGAGCGCAATGCTTGCAATAGTTGCAGTTCTTGCAGGCTCTACAATTACTAGAGCCCGTACACTTCCCCCCAGCTAAAGCCTCATTAGGCATCAAAACTACAAGGGAAAGCAATAAACAAATTATTCTTATTATTCTCAAAATAAACTACTATAACAGTAAGCGAGGCCGCCCAAGGATAGTATGTATCCCGAGGCAACCTCGCTATGCGTTAGAAATCGTTTCTACGTGATTCCGTCCTGCCCGCTGGGTTATGCCTCAGCTACGACAGAAACATACGATCGGTTGTTGCGCTTACGCTCAAACTTAACCACACCATCTACTAGAGCATAGATTGTGTGATCCTTACCAAGACCTACACCTACGCCTGGGTGGTGCTGTGTACCACGCTGACGAATGATAATGTTACCAGCCTTAGCTATCTGACCGCCATAGAGCTTAACACCAAGTCGCTTACTAGCTGACTCACGTCCGTTCTTCGAACTACCTACACCTTTTTTATGTGCCATGTTCTTTTTCTTTTTAAGCGGTTAATAATTAAGCGATAATTTCCTTAACGAGCACTTCGCTGAACTGCTGACGATGACCGTTAAGCTTACGATAGCCCTTACGTCTTTTCTTGTGGAAGATAAGAACCTTATCACCCTTAACAAGTGGTGTAAGCACTTCGCATACCACCTTAGCTCCTGCTACAGTAGGAACACCTACAGTAACTTCGCCATCCTTATCAACAAGCATTACCTTGTCGAACTCTACTACTGCACCTGCTTCAGCTCCGCTGATGTGGTGAACAAACAAGCGACGACCAGCTTCAACTTTGAACTGCTGTCCTTGTACTTCTGCAATAACGTACATTTGTTATTAAAATTACTTATTAAATAAGTCCCGCTAGGTGCTACCCACTTGAGTAAACTTTGCATACCTAGGCAAGAAATCGGGTACAAAGTTAATCATTTATATTGTATCCTACAATAACTTACAGAATCATCTTCTATATGGGATATCAGTAATAAGCAAATAGATACAAGTAAATCAAAAGAAAAGTGGCTATATCAAAACTAAAATTTAGTTTGATATAGCCCACTTAATAAAAATAAGGTTACTTACTTTCTGTGGAAAATCATAGTAACGTCCTTTCCGTCTTCAGTAGAAGGTAGATCAAGGGTTCCCTTAGCTCTATCAAGTGTTCCTTTTATTGCTCCAACTACAGTCTTGTTTTCGTCCTTATCAAACTCAGTAGCATTCAGAGTAATTGATGAGCCTTTAAGTTCATACGTAAAATCCAGTCTATGTTTTCCTTCGAACACACGCCCATCTTCATGATTATAAGAAGCAGCCAAAATCACACCTTCTTTTTCTGATGTAAATTTGAGTGTAGCGTTCTCCCGAATATTTTGATTCGAACTAACACGACTCCAAGTCCATTCACTTCCAACAAGAGTATCCTTCGCTGGTTCTTCTTTATCCTTAGAGCACGAAATAAGGCTAAGGATAACAGCACAACACAGTGCTAAGATGTTTCTAAGTTTCATATTAATTATTTTTTATTTAAATACAAAGCAAAGTTAATAAAAAACTAAAAAGCAGACTACTCCTACTAGGCTGAAAAAGATAAAATCTATTTTCCCTGCTATCCTGCTGAGAGACCTAGGCATAAAAAGAGAGAAGACCCTCAGTCATACGACTAAGAGCCTTCTCCAAAACTGGCAGCTACCT
>RBKG01000281.1 GCA_003640335.1 Porphyromonas sp. | reverse complement strand
TTGCAATCGTTTCACTTCAATATCATGAAAAAACTTTACATCTTTCTCGCGCTCCTCGGAGCTATGTGCATGAGCCAACTTTCAGCTCAGAACGTTCAATTACATTATGACTTTGGTCGTCGTCTGAACAATACGACAGAGCCACAACGTCCTAATCTAACGACTACGGTTGAAATGTTCCGCCCTGACAGCTGGGGTAATACATTCTTCTTCGTGGATATGAACTACCGCACAGAAGGCGTTACAGATGCTTACTGGGAAATCTCGAGAGAGTTCAAACTAGGTCAAACTCCTTTCCTCGCTCACGTTGAGTACAATGGTGGACTTAACAATAAGTTCAGCTTCAACAATGCCTATCTTGCAGGTCTAACCTATGCTTATAATAAGCAAGACTTCTCTGCAGGATTTACGCTCACTCCTATGTACAAATATCTAGCGGGCAGGAATAAGCCTAGTTCATACCAATTAACTGGAACTTGGTACTACAACTTCGCCAAGGGACTAATGACCTTCTCTGGATTTGCTGATATTTGGGGTGATAGAGACTACTCTGCCGAGCAAAAGAATACAACCATATTCCTTACAGAGCCTCAACTTTGGGTAAACCTCAATAAAATACCCGGTGTTAGTCCTAAGTTTAACCTCAGCGTAGGTACAGAGGTCGAAATCAGTAGCAACTTCGCTGTACCTAATGAGACTATCGTCAATCCTACACTTGCTATTAAGTGGACTTTTTAATCTAGAATAACCTCAATAAACTAATAATTATTTTCATCAAACACCTATGCAGGCACTCTACAAATGGGTAGGATTTGACCCTAAGAAGTACAATCTTCGCACAGAACTTCTAGCAGGCCTCACGACCTTCCTCACGATGAGCTATATCCTAGCCGTGAACCCTGATATTCTCAGCACAACGGGTATGGATAAAGGTGCAGTCTTCACAGCTACGGCACTCTCTTCGGCTATCGGTACACTACTTATTGCCTTCCTTGCTAAGCTTCCTTTCGCTCAAGCTCCAAGTATGGGTATCAATGCTTTCTTCGCATTTACCCTTGTTCTTGGTATGGGTTATAGCTGGCAAGCAGCTCTAGCCGCTGTCTTCGTTGAAGGGATTATCTTCATTATCCTCACGATATTCAATATACGCGAGCAGATTGTGAGGTGCATACCGAAGAACCTACGCTTTGCTATCTCTGCAGGGATTGGCTTCTTCATTGCCTTCATCGGCCTCAAGAATGCAGGAGTTATCGTTGCCAACGAAGCTACATTCGTAACGCTCGGTGCTTTCACCCCTGTATCAACGCTAGCTGTTATCGGGATTATACTTAGCGGAGTCCTTATTACCCTTCGTGTGCGTGGAGCTCTATTTTATAGCATCGTTGCTTGTACGATTATCGGTATTCCCCTCGGAGTAACTCAAATCCCTGATGGCTTCACGCCTATCTCTATGCCTAAGAGCCTTGCGCCTACTTTCCTTCAGTTCGACTTCAAGGCACTTCTAAACATGGATATGGCTCTAACCATCTTTGCACTTGTGTTTATGGATATCTTCAATACAGTAGGTACACTTATTGGAGCTGCAGCCAAGACCGAAATGATGGACGAGAAGGGTAACGTCAAGAATATTAAGGAGGCAATGCTTGCTGATGCCGTAGCGACTTCTGTAGGTGCTGTTTGTGGTACTTCTACGGTTACGACTTTCGTTGAGAGTGGTGCAGGTATTGCCGAAGGTGGTCGTACGGGTATGACTGCATTCTCTACCTCTGTACTCTTCATCATTGCACTCTTCCTTGCTCCTCTATTCTTGCTTATTCCATCGGCAGCAACGACGGGTGCTCTTGTTCTTGTAGGGGTGCTTATGCTTAGCTCTATTCAAGAAGTAGACCTTACTGATATGTCAGAAGCCCTTCCTAGCTTCATCACTGTGCTTACAATGGTGCTTACTTACAACATCGCAGAAGGTATGGCGCTTGGACTTATCAGCTACACCCTAGTTAAGCTATTCAGCGGACAGTGGAGACAAGTAAACCTAACGCTTTATATCGTTTCAGCTCTATTGCTCTTACGTTATATCCTCATGTAGGG
>RBKG01000293.1 GCA_003640335.1 Porphyromonas sp. | reverse complement strand
GCCAACACTTATGCTTGGCGTTATGGGCATTGAGGAGCTAAGAGAGAAAATCCAAACTCTTCTTCTTAACTAAGAGCATACGCTCTCCGAGTTTCATCAGAGAGTACACGAAAGTCTTTCAGAGGCTGTATCGGGATAATTACTCCGATACAGCCTCTTTTCAATATAACATCGTTAGGATTACAGAGAATGAGACCGCCCGACGGTCTCAAAAAGGACAAGTAAAACTTGTCCTTTTGTGGGGCTTTGCAGAATGCGGTAATCGCAAGGCATTGAGACTGAGGGTGCAGGGAGTTTACTGATGTAAATGACCAAGCCTGAATGTCGAAAATAACGAAGCGAGTGCCGTATTATGCAATGGTCTCCTTTAGCGAAAGAAAGAGAAATTAACCGAGCCGTACTCACGGTGGTCAATGAGTCGTGGGTGTGTGCTGAAGTCGTATTGCTTGGGGTGCTCAAGGACGAGTAAGCCTTCAGGAGCAAGATGACCCGATGAGAGTATGAGTTCGGGTAAGTCTGCTATTTCGCTGAGCTTGTAAGGAGGGTCAGCAAAGATAAAATCATAGAGTCCTTGTCCGCCTGCCTTGAGTAGGCGGAAGACGTCGCCCTGCTGAATATGCCAAGTCTCTTCTTCGTGTAGGGTCTTGATGACGCTCTGAATAAATTGGGCGTGTTCTCTTCTCTGTTCCACGCTGAGTACGCTCTGTGCTCCTCGGCTAATCATCTCTGCGGATATGCCACCCGTGCCAGCGAAGAGGTCTAGGCAACGGCAGTCTTCGAAGTCGATGTACTGCATGAGCACATTGAATAGGTTTTCTTTGGCGAAGTCTGTCGTAGGTCGAGCGTTAAAGCTACTAGGTACATCGAAGCGTCTTCTTTTATGTTTACCTCCTATAATTCTCATGTTTCTAGTTCTATTTTTATGTTTGTCCAAAGGTAATGATAATTTCAAAGAGGAGCTTTGGGGCTATTGAGAGTAGTGGTAAGGATTGCCTTACAAGTGTATAAGTGTTATCTTTGCTTAAGTATAATAGATAATTATGGCAACGCTACATATAAAGAATATAGGCGCATTAAGAGATACAGGGGAGATAGAGCTTCGCCGTATAAATCTTGTGCTAGGTCCTCAAGGAGCAGGGAAGAGTACTCTGATGAAAATACTATGCTTCTGTCGCTGGTTAGAGAAAGAGTATATGACCAAGGACGATGGGCTTAAGAGGTATAAAGTTTATGGGCGTTTTCTAAAAGAACTCAAACAATTTCATCGTTTTGATGATAGTTTCTTCTCGGAAGATAGCTACATTAAGTATCAAAGCGAAATCTTAACTATTATTTATGAAGGCACGAGAAATCCTGTCTTTACTCCTTCCAAACAAGCGAAGTCTTTACGTCATAATACCAAGATAGCATTTCTTCCAGCTGAACGCAATTTGGTGTCAGCCGTTGCTAGCATAGATAAGAATTATCGTTCGTCTACACGTGATGTTTTATTTAACTTCATCTTGGAGCTGGAGGAGGCTAAGGCTTTGCTTACCTCGGAAAAGAAGAAAGCACTCTCTATAGATGAAAGTTTAAGCTACTATAATGTAGGCGGTGTCGATTATATTTGGCTAGAGAAGGAGAAAAGAGCATTAAAGAGTTTTTATGTGTCTAGTGGTATTCAGTCTTCGTTCCCTATTGACGTCATGGCGAGTTATCTTTATGAGCAGTTAGGTCAAACAAGCAGCTTGTCTGCAAGCGAGCTGACAGCACGCATTATGGGACTTTTGTCTACTGGAAGTTCAGAGGTTTCACTTGATTTAGAGAAAGTCATTTCTCTACGTAAGCTCTTACACTATATGAGCTTTCAGCTATATATTGAGGAGCCAGAGCAAAATCTCTATCCCGAGTCTCAGCGCAAACTCATACTTAGCTTGTTGTCACTTATGAATATGGCGCAAGCAAAGGAGCAGATTCCTCAAGCTCAGAGTCTTTTGTTTATAACGACTCATAGTCCGTATATGCTCTCAGTACTTAATACGCAGATGGCCATAGCTCGCACTGTGAAAAATTTGGAGGAGAGTGGCGAGCAGGAGAGATTGGAGCGCAT
>RBKG01000310.1 GCA_003640335.1 Porphyromonas sp. | reverse complement strand
CTGAGGCTTAGCCTAGTTGGAAAATATATTTTATACTCGCTTATTATGATTTATGGATATATAAGAGTGAGTACGGCTGCCCAACAAACAGAAAACCAACGCTATGAGATTGAGCAGTTTTGTTTACGAGAGCATATTGTGGTGCATGATTGGATAGAGGAATGTATTTCTGGAACAAAAGGTTATCAAGAGCGTGACCTAGGTCGTTTGCTAGGGCAAGTTCAGGCAGGAGATATTATTATCTGTACTGAATTAAGTCGCTTGGGACGCAACTTATTTATGATTATGGAACTACTAGCCCTCTGTATGAAGAGAGGTTGTGGGGTCTGGACTATCAAAGATAATTATCGTCTAGGTGACGATATTGCGAGTAAGGTGTTAGCCTTTGCTTTTGGTCTATCGGCAGAGATTGAGCGTACTCTTATCTCTCAACGAACGAAGGAGGCATTGGCTAGGCGCAAGCAAGAGGGTAAGGTACTCGGCAGGCCTCGTGGTAGTAAATCTCAATCAACCAAACTTACGGGGCAAGAAGATTTTATTGTAGCACAACTCCAAGCAGAATGTTCGAAGACGAATATTGCTTCTCGTTTAGGCGTTAGTCTTCCTACTTTACGTCGTTTCATTCAAGTGCATCAGCTTGCGAAGAGAGCAAACTCTGAAAACTAAAACGAACATTTTTCTTTTCAGCCAAACTAAGAGTATATGAAAAGTGATTATCCCCTACTTAAAAGGATTTTACTTCTTGATTTATACTGTCAGATATGCACATTTATACCTTCCTATATTTGTGCCAGATTTAGTCAAACATATTCACTTTAAATTTTTCTGAACATGAAAAAACTACTACTTATTGCTAGCCTTGCGCTAGCTAGTTTCCCTGCTCTAGCGCAGCAGAAAGGGAAATTCTCTGTAGGTGGAGGTCTCTCAGCAAGCACTACTCTAGGGATTCATCCGGGTATTGGAGCTCAAGCCCGTTATGGATTAACTGAGCGTTTTAGATTAAGCGGAATAGCAAACTATTTTAAGGACGAAGATGCTGGTACCTTAGACTTTGGTGTGGAGGCTCACTATTTAGTTCCTATCAAAGATAGTAAGTTCATATTTTATCCTTTGGCTGGAATTCATTATGATAAAAATCTCGACTCTCCTATAGGGCTTCCTTTCATCTCTTTAGGAGCGGGAGCATCTTACCAAATAGCCCCCAAGATATCTCTTGGAGCAGAAGCTAAGTTGCACACTTTTCTTCCTGTCTTTAATGTAAATGTGTCCTTTGACCTTTAATAAATAATCTCAAGATATTTTGAAACCATTGCATGGTCTCATTTTGGGATTATAATTATAAAAGCCTATTCTTGACGAATTAAAATAGTCATCAAGAGTAGGCTATTTTAAATATAATGTTCGAATGAAGATGAAATATTTCTTAAAGGTACCTCTCTTCTTGGGGGTAATTGTTTTATTCTTTAGTTGTACTAAGGATATTTTAGATAGGCTTAAAGGGCCTAAACCTATAGGCTCAATTCGTGTGAATACAGAGCATCAGTATAGAGAGTATGATAAGGTATCAGGGATAAAGCCTGTAAAAAAATACTCAGAACACTACTATGTATATAAAGCGAAACTTAGCAGTTCATATTGTGAAACGCAAAAATGTGAACAGTATGCCGAAATAAGTCTTGATAATGATTCTGAACACGAGGGATTTCAGTATGACATCACCTGGTCTTTTATGATAGATGAGCCTCTTAAAGCAGGAAGCCGTATAACTCTCCAGAAAGTAAGATGGGGGAATACGATGTCTTTTGGAGGTATAAACTCATATGGAGGTGCTTCTTATTATGGGGGGGAGGTTATGGTTAAATCCGTTTCTTCGAAGGAAGTAACCTTATCTTTTCGTGATGTAAAGTTTAGACATAGTCCTCCATTGCTAAATCATAGATATGATTTCTTTGATGTCTATGTGATAATAAATGGAGATATAACTTTATCAAAAGAAAACTAAATCTATAGTTAAATAAAAATATAATCACTTTAAAATAATCACATAAATATGACGCAAAAAATCACTCAGATGAAGCTGGCACGCTACTT
>RBKG01000312.1 GCA_003640335.1 Porphyromonas sp. | reverse complement strand
AACATAGGGCTAAGTAGTGTTAGTCCGAGGACGAGCACTTGCTTTTTCATCATTTGTTAATTAGTAAGTTTTGTAGTTTGAGAGTAATACCACTACAAAGGCTATCTTTTAAGTCGGTAATCCTTCTTTAGAGACCATTGCATAATACGGCACTCGCTGCGTTATTTTCGACATTCAGGCTTGGTCATTTACAAGAGTAAACTCCCTGCGCCTTCAGTCTCAATGCCTTGCGATTACCGCATTCTGCAAAGCCCCACAAAAGAACAAGTAAAACTTGTCTTTTGGGATACCGTGCAACGGTCTCCTTTAACCTAAGTAATGTGGCACAAAGATAGTAATAATTGCATAAATTTTAAAATATGGGTAATGGTCGTAAGTCTAAACGTAATTAGATATTGAATGTTATGAGATAACTTAAAAGGGTCCGTATCCAAATCATTTGAACACGGACCCTTTGGGTTGTTAGCTTAGAGTATAGGCTCTAGCTGGCAGAGTTGTAAGGAATTAACTTGAGCACTCCACTCTCATACTCAGCAAGGAATATCTCTGAAGCGGACTCATGACCAGCCTTTTGTAGTTCTTCAAGAAGCCATTCTTCCGTTTTATCTACATCATCTAGCACGCTTGTCTGTATGATGCCATCAGTGATAATCGGATATTTGGGGTTCTCTTCTCCCCTAAGAACGATAATAAGTTCACCATTTTGCTCAAAGACAGCACGCTTAACATCACGTACATGATAGACTCCTTCGCGGCGTAGCTTGAATGCAACCTCATTGGCTGTAATCTTAGCCTTACGGCAGGCCTCAACATTAACTACCCCATGTTTGATAAGGATAATCGGAGCACCATCGATAAATCTCTTAAGGGCATGGTTCTTTGTTTTGAGTCTTCTCAAACCTGTGATGAGAGTCGCCCAAATAGTGAGAACAATAGCAAACTGTATGATAGAAACAGAAGGGCTATAGATAATCCCACCGATGATTCCACCGAGTACATAGTTCTGTACTTGGTCCATTGCGGAGGTTGGGGCTAGGTTGCCTTTGCCCGACTTGTTGATAGTCAGGATAATCGCAAGTAAGCCGAGGAGTAGCTTTAGAAATACATTCAGATAGAAGAAGTCATCTGATTGTAGAAAATCAATGGTAGTCATACGATACTATGATGAAATGATGATACTTGAGTTTCTATTAAAATGAGATGTCAAGACCTGCATCGACTACGTTGTAATCCTTGCGGATATCAACAATCGGATTGGTGTCGTAGATTAGGCGATAAGTACCTCGTATACCGACAGTGGGTGTGATATTATATTTGAGGTCAATGGCTCCTCCAAAGCGTGCTTGCTTGAGGTAGGTGTCAGGTGTAGCTTGATGTATAGCCGTCGTCGTGAGTTCCCAATTTTTACCAATTTTGTTGCGTAGGCTGATGGAGAAATGGCTCTTGACTCTGTGACTGTAAGCATATCTATCGTCAATAGATGGGGGAGTAGGGTATTCCCACTTTTCATACTCGTAGAATAAACCAAGAGCAGCAAATGCAAGAGTAGAAGTGCTATTGATTAAGCGATAGCGAGATTGAATACCTGAAGAGAACTTGAATGCCATGCCTCTACTCGCTGCCCATTGAGACTCCATGTAGGGATAAATCTCAAAAGCTCTGTCAAGTAAGTAGCGATACTCGGCATGTATATATCCTCCACTAAGAGTTACCTTACCTCCGTAAGAAGAGAATTCAAACTTGTTGAGGAGGTTGATTACATGACTCTTCTTGATGAGGATATTGATGTTTGCACTATTTCTAAAAGTGAATACATCTTCCTTTTCCGTTTGGAAGTTTAGAGAGGGCATAATCATGCCTTGTAGGGTCTTGGTGCTGTCTATGCTCATCGTCATATTCTCAGAGAAAAGCATTTGAGCGTGTCCTTTTAGAGGGGCTAATAGGACAATTAGGAGTAAAACTAATCTTTTCATATCATGTGAATTTATTCGTTATGATGGCGCAAAGGTAATATTAAATGTACAAAAAATTGAATAAGTGCATTTTGCATATTCTGAGTTACCTAACAAGGGGCTGGCAAAATTCAATTTTGCCAACCCCTTGTGTGTAAGGCGAACCTTCAAGA
>RBKG01000283.1 GCA_003640335.1 Porphyromonas sp. | reverse complement strand
AACCTTATCGGCAAACAGACCTACGAGCACATCAAAGGAATGTTTGAGTACTATGTCCCTTTGCGTGGCTGGGATAGCAATAGGGCCGAAGATGAATGGGAGTATCTTGATGGGGCTGGAACGATGAGTGGTAACTCAATACGCAAAAGTGCCAAGGGTCGTACAAGCGTCTCTGATGACCCCATTGCAATGATGATTAAGCTAGCCGAAGACACCATTCGACAAGGTAATCGTAATATGATGAAGTTGAAATTCCTAAACTTAGCCGAGAATGCAGACGACAAGCTATTGCAGTATAGTCGTGCTTGGTTTCAAAAGAAAATAGACCAAGAGGGTAATGAGTACTGGGAACTCGTCACGCCCGATATAGATGATGACGCCAGCCCTGAAGAAGTATCTGAAGCCTTGCTTGAGTTCAATCAGAATATGAATAATCTCAAAGAACTAGGGGAAGCGACACAATATCCGCCTAAGGATTCTCGTAAGAACATAACCTTTGACAAGAACGGCAGTCTAGGAGAACGCAAACAGCATACAGTAACTGTCTATAGAGGCGGTCAGCTCTACACGATATTTGTCAATGGTAATCCAAGAGCAGCACAAGCTATTAACGGCTCTATAAATGCAGGTCAGTATAGCGGGCAGATAGAGAAGATAGTAGGTCCGTTTAACAGATGGATATCTGCTATGCATACATCATACAACCCTGAATTTATCATAACCAACGCTGTGCGAGACTTCCAACATGCTACATTTATGATATTTGCACAAGAGGGTCTTGGGTCTAAGTATATGAAGGACTTTCAAAAGCAATACGTGGGAGGACTAAAACGCTCTCTAGGGTTGTATAAAAGATGGCGTTCTGGCACATTAGACCTTAGCCGTAATGAAGATAAGATGTTCCACGACTTTATGATAAACGGAGGACAGACGGGCTATACTCAAATAAGCAAGATTGAAGACCTAAAGAAGAAGGTTGAATGGGAACTAAAAAAGGCTAAGGGTGAAGCTGGTCGTATGAAGGTCGGTTTTGAAATCCTACAGGAAGGACTTGAACTTTTCAATGGGGCTATTGAATTGAATACTCGTTTTGCAACCTTCGTGGCTAGCCGAAAGTCGGGACGCAGTATTGAGCGAAGCATATCCGATGCCAAGAACATTACGGTGAACTTCAACAAAAAGGGTGCTGGTGGGTATGGTGCAGCATTCTTTCAAGCTCTATATATTTTCTTCAATCCTGCAGTACAGGCCTTAGAGCAATCTGTACGAGTATCTCGTAAACACCCAAAGCGAATAGCTGCTATGATAGGAACGATGGCTACACTTGCATATTTACAGCCTATCCTATTTGAACTAATCGGAGCTGCTGCAGGTGGAGATGATGACGATGAGGATGCCTATAATAATATCAATCAAAACAGTCGTCTATCTAGCTTGATTATACGTAATCCTCTTGATACTTCTACATATATCAACCTACCTATAAGTCCAGAACTTAAGCCGTTCTTTACTCTAGGGTCAGCCTTAGCAGAAGTTCAGAGGGGGGCGATGACTACATCTGAGGCAACGGGACAAATACTCCAAGGTATGACCTCCCTACTCCCATTAGACCCTGCTGGAGGTAATGGGGATAAAAAGTGGATTAACATCGTCCCTTCTGTTGTTCAACCATTAGAGCAAGTAGCAGTTAATACGAACTACTACGGAGAGTCTATCTACAAAGACAATAGCTTTAACAAGTTAGACCCAGAATGGACTAAGGCAAAAGATGCTAATCCCATTTTCACTAAAACTTCAGAGATACTTAATGAATGGTCTGGAGGGAATAAAGTTCGTAAGGGTGAGATAGACATTAACCCCGAAAAGGTAGAACATATTGTGGAGGGATTTACTGGTGGTGCAGGGCGAGCAACGAATGCTCTTTTCAAGACATTTATGATGCCCTTTGACTCTGATATGCGCAAGCTGAATAATACCGTTATGCTACGTAAATTCTATAAGGCAATACCTCAAGCCAAGGAAGGAATGCTTAGTCCCATCATTTGGAAGATAAGTGACCAGTTCAAGGATATAGAACACGAGAAGAACGGTTACAGAAAGGAGCTACGAAGCAACGACCCCTCAGA
>RBKG01000001.1 GCA_003640335.1 Porphyromonas sp. | reverse complement strand
CAGACTACACGTGTAGTCTGCACAGACTTCGCCGAGGTTTTAACTTTAGGAAACGCTCAGTATATTTTTCTCGTGCGTTTGTACAGACATTTTGAGGGTAAAAGGATTTTGAAAAATAATCTGTACCGGGTTTTGATTGGGTTACCTCGTTGTAGCGCTTTTGTCTGTAGTGTATTATTTAGTATTTTTGTGCTGAATTTGCCCTAGTTATACCTCAAACTGGGTGCTCAGATTACGAACCATAATAAAGATTTACTTAGATGTCAGCCGAACATAATAGAAAAAGAAGTTCGCTCACGCAGATGAGACTAGCCTCTATCGGAGCTTTGTCCATAACGCTCACTGTTTTAGGTATTATCGCTCTTGTTAGGATACTTGCTACAAGTCTAGAGAAGAGTGTGAAGGAGCAAGTCCATTTTTCTATAGAGTTGCCAGCTAATTTTACCGAAGATAGCTATAAGGCAATATCATCAAATATCTACAATATAAAGGGTATTAAGCAACTAGAGTTTGTAAGTGCGGATAGTGCTTTGCAGCAGATTGCTCCCGATTTAGGGGAAGACCCTAGAGCTCTTTTGGGGTATAATCCTTTGTCTCCAATCATTCGTTTAGAGATAGAGTCTGCTTATCTAAACACTGATAGCTTGCGCAAGATAGAGCGTGCTCTAGTGGATATAGGCTTAGAAGCGCAACTCCAATATGATGAAGCGCAACTGAAAAGCTTGGATAAGAACCTAGATTCTGCAGAGTGGGTACTTTGGGGATTTGTAATCTTGCAAGGATTGTTTGCCTTTATTCAAATTAATAATACGGTGCGCATGATGATTTATGCAGACCGTTTTCAGATACGTACACTTACATTAGTGGGAGCAAGTAGTTGGTTTATCAAGCGTCCTATTGTTTGGCGCAGTATCTGTGACGGGATTATTTCATCAGTTTTAAGTCTTCTGATTGTATCTGCTTTGGTGTATGGATTGCATTCATTCTTTGGTGTAAATGTCATCTCTTTATTAAGCTGGAACGCTTTGCTTATAGCAGTAGTAGGATTGTTTCTCGTCGCTGTATGTGCGTCGGCTCTTGCGGCTGTGCGTGCTACTAGTCGTTACATTCAGATGGATGGACGACGTATATACTTGATTTAATAATTAGAAATAACATATGTTGTATTCAAAAACTAATTACCTCCTTATGGGGATTAGCTTACTCCTTATTGTTGGAGGGTTTATCCTTATGAGTGGTGGTGGAACGACTGACCCAAATGTATTTAATGAAGAGATTTTCTCTCTATCACGTACTCGTGTAGCACCTATTATATGTGTGCTAGGGTTTGGTCTTATGATTTATGCGATATTGCACAGAGCTAAAAAGGTAGTCGATTGATGGATATACTATCGAGTGTTATACTCGCTATTGTAGAAGGGCTTACAGAGTTTCTTCCTGTATCTTCTACTGGGCATATGATTTTGGCTCAAGGGGTGTTGGGCTTGGAGAGTAGCGAATACCTGAAAGCTTTCACTGTAATGATACAGTTTGGCGCAATACTTTCGGTGCTTGTTTACTATTGGAGAAGATTTATTCCATGGCTTCCCTCTTCGGAATCAAATACAACTGGAAGATATAATCTATCGGGTTGGGGACTATACGGTCTCATGATTATAGGTTGTCTTCCTGCTGCAGTTTTAGGTCTACTCCTAGAAGATTATATCGATAGTCTACTTGGTAGTATGTGGGTTGTGATTGCTATGCTCTTCATTGGAGGTATTCTGATGATTATCCTAGATAGTAGTTTTAAAGCTAATGAAGAGAAGCGTTTAAGTCCTCGTAAGGCTTTGATTGTAGGATTCTTTCAATGCTTGGCAATGGTTCCCGGTGTATCGCGCTCAATGGCTACTATCTTTGGCGGTATGCAACAAGGATTAACTCGCAAGCAAGCAGCAGAATTTTCTTTTTTTCTTGCTATACCAACGATGTTTGGAGCTACATTGCTCAAGGCTTATAAATTATACAAGTCTGGTTTAGATGTTTATTTAGATAATTGGCAAACGCTTCTTATCGGTAATGTAGTAGCCTTTATTGTGGCTTTGGTTGTAATCAAGTATTTCATTGCTTTTGTCGGTAAGTACGGGTTCAAGCTATTTGGTTATTATCGTATAGTTTTGGCCATTGTTTTTGCAGCATTGCTCCTTAGCGGTGTGCCTATTTCATTAAACTAAATAATCAGCTTGGAGCAGAAGAAAGTAGATTTGCGTGAGGGCTTTACACTCGGCTTAATTAAGCCTCTTGGTTGGAGTAGCTTTAGCTTAGTTAATAAGTTCCGATATGAGGCTTGTAAGCATATAGGTATCAAAAAGCTTAAAGTTGGTCATGCCGGGACATTAGACCCACTTGCTACAGGAGTGATGATACTCTGTACTGGTAAGAATACTAAGCTTATTGAGGGTTTGCAGAAGGGAGTAAAAGAGTACATTGCTGATATTCGGCTAGGTCAAACTACGCCCACTTATGATATGGAAAGTGAACCCGATGCTTTCTATCCTACTGATCATATTACACGAGAAGCCGTAGAGCAGGCTCTGCAATCGTTTATTGGAGAGATTGACCAAGTTCCCCCGATATTCTCTGCATGCAAGGTTGATGGTCATCGAGCTTATGACCTTGCTCGTAAAGGCGAGGAGGTGGAGCTGAAGAGTAAGCGAGTAAGCATATATGAGATTGAAATCTTATCGTGTGATTTACCTTCTTTGCGTCTGCGTATCGTTTGTGGAAAAGGAACTTATATTCGTTCTCTTGCGCATGACTTGGGTAAGGCTCTTCATAGTGGAGGGCACCTAACAGCACTTGAGCGTACACAGGTAGGAGATATTCGCTTAGACGATTGTATTACCTTGGAAGGCTTACGTGAGTGGCTGAACCAATATGTAAACCAAGAGGTTCTATAACAGTAGTTTTGAAGAATAATAAAGTAAATATATGAAGTTATCACAGTTCAAATTAGATGTACCAGCCGAACTGATTGCACAAGAGCCAGCGCGCTTCCGTGATGAATCTCGTTTGATGGTGCTTGATCGTAAGACAGGAGAGATAGAGCACAAGATTTTCAAAGACATAATTAACTACTTCGGTAAAGACGATGTTTTTGTCTTTAATGATGCTCGTGTGTTTCCTGCTCGTCTGTATGGTAACAAAGAGAAAACAGGGGCTCAGATTGAAGTTTTCTTGCTACGAGAGTTAAGTAGTGAGTTCAAACTTTGGGATGTACTCGTTGACCCTGCACGTAAAATTCGTATTGGTAATAAGCTTTATTTCGGTGATGATGAGAGTCTTGTTGCTGAAGTTATAGATAATACAACGTCTAGAGGTCGTACTTTGCGTTTCTTCTTCGATGGTACGCATGAAGAGTTTAGAGAAGCTCTATTTGCTCAGGGAGAAACACCACTACCTAAGTATATTGAGCGTAGACCTACGGAAGACGATATTGACCGTTATCAGACGCTTTTTGCGGCTAATGAAGGTGCAGTGGTTGCGCCAGCATCTAATTTGCACTTTAGTCGTGAACTACTTAAGCGTATGGAAATTCGTGATGTAAAGAAGGCTTTCCTTACCGTTTACCATGGGCTTGGTAGTTATAGAGAGATTGATGTCGAAGATTTGACTAAGCATAAGATGGAGAGCGAGCAGATACTTGTTCCAAACGAATGCTGTGAAATCGTTAATAAGGCTGTCGATAGCGGAAATAAGATTTGTATCGTAGGGGCAGCTACTCTCAGAGCTGTAGAGACTTGTAGTGGTACGGACCGCCATCTAAAAACTTATGATGGTTGGACGAATAAATTTATTTTCCCTCCTTACGAATTTGCTATTCCATCGACCTTGGTTACAAACTTCCATCTTTCAAAGTCTACTTTACTTATGGAGACAGCGGCTTTCGGCGGATATGAGCATGTGATGAACGCTTATAAGGTGGCTATTGAGGAAGGTTATCGTTTTGGTGCGTATGGAGATGCACTGCTTATAATCTAAATAAATGCCTACGACTTACCTCTCCCTTGGAAGTAACTTGGGTGATAGGAGACAGTTGCTACATACAGCAATAAATGAAATTGCTGAACGTGTAGGACGAGTAGAGGCTATTTCATCATGCATAGAGACAGAGCCTGTAGGCTTTGACTCTGTGCATTTGTTCTTGAATATGGCTGTAAGGGTTACGACAGAGCTAAATCCGTATGAGTTGCTCAAGGTCTTAAAGCAATTAGAGCGAGATTTAGGTCGTACTCGTAAGAGCCATGATGGAGTTCATTATGATAGAACAATTGACATTGATATACTACTCTACGATAATTTGGAGGTAAATAGTGAGGAATTGCAAATACCTCATCCACGTATGTGGGAACGCGATTTCGTTATGCGTCCACTAAAAGAGATTTTGATTTAATTGTACTTCTTCATAATTGATATTGGAGAGTTGTCAAAATAATATCGTGGAGGTTTTGATTTTATTCTGAAATATTTAGGATATAGGGAAAATATTATCTTTGTGTACATAATGAGGTTCTTTGTGGAGAGCCCCTTAGAGAAAGCATTAAATAAAATATGAGAATAAATAGTAGAGTAGTAGCTTTAGGTGTCGTGGCTCTCTGTAGTTTAGCTAGTTGTAGAGATAATAAAACAAAGTCCTTGAGTGAAATGAAGGATGAGCAGACTGATGCTATTGAGACCCTGCAAAGTTCTAAAAGCTTGAAGGTCGTAAAGCGTTCGGATAACACCTTACCCTTATCATCTCTAGACTCAGATGTGTACTATCGTCTAAGGAATGGGCTTTATGTAAGAGTTCTAGATAAGGGAGATATGTCTAAGCTAGCTAAGGTAAACCAGACTACAGTGTACCTTCAGATGAAGGGGTATATGTTCTCGAAGTCAGTTTCTCGTACGTCTGTTTTTGATAATCTTAGTAAGGCAGATATTCTCGAGCTAGAGTTTACCTATGTAAACTACTACAATCAAGGTGAGGTGCACTTTACGCCTAAGCCCAGTACGGCTCCAGTGAATAGCTACGACCAGTATATGTGTGAGGGGCTTGCTTTCCCTGCGTCTCAGCTGGGAGATGGAGCAAGGGTTTCTTTGATAATTCCATTTGAGCTTGGCCCAAGTGAATTTTATGGTTCAGGAATGACTACTTTCGTTGAGGAAGCAAGATACGTGTACCATTAGTTGTAGATATACATACAATAATCATCATAGAAGTTATGACACTAATCAAGTCTATCTCAGGGATAAGGGGAACTATCGGAGCAGGTGTGCGTGATGGTCTTAATCCAGTGAGTATTGCTCAGTTTACTGCAGCTTACGCACAGTTCACAAGAGAGTTTACAGGTAAAGCTCGCCCACGTATCGTTGTGGGGAGAGATGCCCGTATGTCTGGCGATATGGTTCGCCACGTTGTTATCGGGACACTTCTCGGTATGGGGTGTGATGTCATTGATATAGGTTTGGCGACGACACCTACCACAGAAATGGCTGTTACCGGTAAGCGTTGTGATGGTGGTATTATCATTACAGCTAGCCATAATCCTAGAGAATGGAATGCTCTAAAGCTCCTTAATGAGCGTGGAGAGTTCATCAGTAAGGCGCAAGGAGAAGAGATTCTACGCTTAGCTGAGAGCAAGGACCTCTCTTTTGCTCCCGTGGAGTCAATGGGACGTATGCTTGAGGAATCGTCTTACTTAGAAGAGCATATTACAGAAGTTCTCCGAGCTAGAGGTGTGGATGTAGAGGCTATTCGTGAAGCTAACTTTAAGGTAGCTTTTGATAGTGTCAATTCTGTTGGTGCTATTGCACTTCCTCCGCTCTTCAAAGCTCTTGGAGTAGAGCATGTGTTTGGCTTGTATACGGATGTAACGGGTAACTTTGCTCATAATCCAGAACCTCTTCCAGAGCACCTTGGTGATATCAGCCGAATGATTCGTGATTTAGGCGTTGATGTTGGTTTTGTCGTAGACCCTGATGTAGATAGACTCTCTATCTTGGATGAGCAAGGTAACTTCTTTGGTGAAGAGTACACACTTGTAGCTATTGCCGACTATCTTCTTGAAATGAATGGTGGTGGTAATACTGTATCTAATTTGAGTAGTACTCGCGCCTTAAGAGATGTGACTCATAAGCATGGAGGTCGCTATGAAGCTGCTGCTGTCGGCGAAGTGAATGTTGTGACCAAGATGAAAGCCAACGATGCTTTGATTGGTGGTGAGGGTAATGGCGGTGTCATTTATCCAGAACTTCATTATGGTCGCGATGCTCTTGTTGGGATTGCGTTGTTCCTATCTCTCTTAGCTAAGAAGAAGAAGACTGTGAGCGAACTGCGCACGGCTTATCCTCAGTACTTTATGAGTAAGCAAAAAGTAGAGCTACCTCCTCGTACAGATACTCAACTTGTGCTTGAGCGTTTGGCTGCTAATGTGCCTGAGCATGCTCAAATAAGTTTGGTTGATGGCGTTAAGCTTGATTTTGAAGATAAGTGGGTTCATATTCGTCGCAGTAATACAGAACCAATTATACGTATTTACACTGAAGCTACTACGCAAGAAGCAGCTCAAGCTTTGGCAGACGAGTATAAGAATATAATACTGAAATACTTTAAATAAATATATTGGCAAGGAAGAAGAAAGAGCTCCCAAAGCTATCGGGAGTCCAGATTGAAACCTTGGCAGGCGAAGGTAAGGCACTTGCCCACATTGATGGGCAGGTGCTTTTCGTACCCTTTGCTTGCCCTGGAGATGTGTGTGACGTGCAGGTGGTCAAGAAGAAAAAGAGTTTTCTTGAGGGAAAAATACTTAGTCTTACACAACCTGCAGAAGAACGTGTAGAGCCTATCTGCTCGCATTTCACTATTTGTGGTGGTTGCAAGTGGCAACATATCCCTTATGAGATGCAATTGGAGGCTAAAGATCAGGTCGTGCGTGATGCTATGGAACGCTTGGGAAAGGTAGATATTCAAGAGTATCTGCCTATACTGGGTTCTGCGGAAACTGAGCGTTACCGAAACAAACTAGAGTTTACATTTAGTCATAAGCGTTGGTTGCTCCCTGGGGAAATTTCTGATGAACTATTGCAAAGTCGTCGAGATGAAGAGGGCAATATCCTACCATACATTGAGCCTGGACTTGGTTTTCATATCCCAGGAATGTTTGATAAGGTTTTAGATATTGACCGTTGTCACCTAGGAAGTGAGCTTAGTGATAGTATTCGTCTTTTTGTGCGAGATTATTGCTTGAGTAATCCTGAGAAATATCCTTACTTTGATTTGCGTAATCAAGAAGGCTTGATGCGTACCTTGATGATACGTACTACTTCTATTGGAGAGTCAATGGTCGTTGTGGTCTTTTATCGTGATGATGTCTCAGCTAGGGAAGAATTGCTTGATGCTCTACGTGCTAGATTTCCTGAAATAACAGCTTTGCTTTATGTGATAAATGCCAAAGCCAATGACACGATTACAGACCAAGAAATTCATACGCATAGCGGTCGGGATTATATTGAGGAAGATATGGAAGGCTTGCGTTTCCGTATAGGACCCAAGTCTTTCTATCAAACTAATAGTAAACAAGCCTACGAACTCTACAAGGTTGCACGCGATTTTGCTGGTCTTACAGGGCATGAGTTTGTCTATGACTTATATACTGGGACAGGTACAATAGCTAATTTTGTTGCTCGTTCAGCTCGTTCCGTTGTTGGTATTGAGTACGTGCCAGAAGCCATTGAAGATGCTAAGCTTAATAGTCGGGTGAATGATATTGATAATACTCTCTTCTATGCAGGGGATATGAAAGATATCTTGACTGACGATTTTATTGCCCAGCATGGACAGCCTGATGTTATCATTACAGACCCTCCGAGAGCTGGAATGCATGAAGATGTTATTGGGACTATTCTCCGAGCTAAGCCCAAGCGCATTGTCTATGTGAGTTGTAATCCTGCGACTCAAGCTAGAGACCTTGCTATGCTAACAGAGGCAGGTGATTATGTGATAACTAAGAGCCGTGCAGTGGATATGTTCCCTCATACTCACCATATTGAGAATGTCGTCGCGTTAGATCGCGTAAGCAAGTAAGAGAATATTCTCGAACTAAATGAAATGACTCAGACTTTGTTATATTAAGTCTGAGTCATTTTATTATCTCAATTATGGGTATAAAGGGGGAGTGTATCTATCCATTTCGAGAGAACTGTTACATCTTCTTTTAGAGTATATTACGCATAGACTAAACAGCGAACTAGGTAAATTGAATAATTATGTGTGCGTACTCAAGTTCAGCACTCGGCGAAGTTTTTGCAGACTACACGTGTAGTCTGTACAAACTTCAGC
>RBKG01000323.1 GCA_003640335.1 Porphyromonas sp. | reverse complement strand
AGCATGAGCCTTCTTAATCTCATAGGAGCTGTTCCTTAATGCAGAATTCAATCCTTGAGAAATCATCACAAGATTACCGAAACTATCTCTAAGCGCTCTATCCTCATCAGTACCTTCCCAAACCATTGTAGAATCTGTTTCTGGTGTTTGAGGTGCAATATGCTCTATACTTCTATTTCTTCTAAATACATAATTTTCAGCCACAGCTAAGGCATCTGAGTCCTTCTTAAATAATTCTTCCCTTTTTTGCCATATAAGGAAATCTAACTTCCAGAACCAATATCTTATATCATTTCCATATGATAAATCCTCTAATTTTGGGAGTTTTCTTAACTCTTCGTCACGAGATTTCATATCACGAAACAGCTCTAAGGCATCAGGAATTTTATTTTTAGCCTTCTCTATGGCATCTATTAACCATCCAAACCAACGATAATTGGTATAGTTTGAAGACGAAACATACAAAAGAGACTGATACATCATCAAATCTTTCAGCCCATTGACATCTTCACTAACGCCCATATCAAGTATATAACCAAATTCTGTAGGTCGGATAAAGCAAATATCCAGTGCTAACCTCGCCTTATACAAGATATTAAGAAACGATTTAATGTTATCTTCGTTGGCATCAGCATCGTAAGGAAGATACTTTGCAAATGTATCCAAGAAGTTTGACGGCTTGAAAAAGTCTTCAATGCTATCCTTTATATCACCTTCAAGAAAACAATATAGTGCATGCAAAAGCAAATAAGGGAATGTCAAGGCACAACGAGAATCTTTATTGATTTCCTGCTCTCTTTTGGGGCGTTCATTGGATGCCTTTACTGAACCTATCGTTTCTTTCTTCTCATCCTTACTTACTCCAAGACCATTGATGATATCTGAGACGAGTATTTCATCTATTTTCTTTTGAAAAGCTTGATTCTTTCGTTGTCGTAATTGTTCTTCTGACTCATTCTCACGCTTTTTAATGAGTAAAGTATCAACGTCTGAAAGTTTGTTCCACAGAGATATATACTTATCAACATCTTGAGCAAGATTGCTAAGCAACTTGACCTTCAGGATTTCATGCTGTTCAAGATTGCGCCCAGTTGTATTCATGCGTTCGAAGTACCTATTTAAGTCACGTGGACTATAACCCTTAGGTAGTGTGGTAATGAAAAAGCAAAGATGATTGAATACGTAAGTAACAAACTCCTTGGCCTCGTCTACATTCTTCTCCATATACTCTTGAATACACTTGATTGCATCTTTCATCTTATCATTGGTGATATTCAAGTCTGCCGATGCCATTTGCTCTATCAAACCCCTCATGTATTCATTATCTAAAGGTCTGGAGGTAAAGAAAAGACGAATTTTATCATTAGCTTTTAGGAACTCCTTCCAACCATTATGATACTTCTGAAATACGCATCCCATTAGCATCATAACAGTAAATCTCTGTTGTCCATCAATAAGTTCGTTATTATCTGTAGAGGTGAGCATCCCTATAAAGTAATCATCTTGACCATTAGAAGAAATAAATTTTCCTCTCAAATCATCAAGAAGCGTAATGACATTATCCGTAGCCCATTCAAAAAGCCGTTGATATATTGGAATAGTATAGAAGTGTTTTCCGTTTACAATTTCACTAGGAGTAAGTTTCATCTGTTTAGATTTTTAAAGGATTCAACGACTAAATTTTGCTCCATTTCTATAGAAATAGTACGAGCAATTTCTTTCATCTTAAGCATGATAGGTGTCATGCTTTTAGGAGAAGGATAAGCCAATTCTTTAACGACACGTCTTGCCTCTCCCAAGAAGAATGTAGGAGAGGTAGCTTGGTCAATAATCATTATCAGCTCCGTATTCCCTGCATACTGGACGATTGATGCTTTTCTCGCGCGTCCATTTAAGTATCTATGCTGAAGAATTATTCTCATTATAACAACTAAAGCCTCTGCTAAATAGTATGTACCAAATTTCAAATAATAGCCAAACAAAAGACTTTCTATCACATCTCTATACCAGCGATGACTTCCCCAAGACATACTACCATGGAGTTTTTGGTATTCGTCAGTTTGAATAAGTCTCTGATATTTCTCTAAATGTCGCTCTACAAATGAGAAGAAATGTGCCCCCCCTTGAATTGGCTCATT
>RBKG01000284.1 GCA_003640335.1 Porphyromonas sp. | reverse complement strand
GTACGCGTACTCACTGAAATAAGTACGTGTACTCACTAAAGTGTTTACGTGTACTCACTGATTTGAGTATGCTGTATTTACTGAAGTGTTGGCGTGTAATCTTACTAAGCATTTTGAGTCCATTGCATTTAGAAGATTGTATGACACTAAACTTCATCATGCACAGTGAGTAGGGCTAAGACGCAATAAAACTCAAACTATTGAAATGTAAAAAAGACTTTTAGGTTGGTGTTTTAAAATAAAAACAACATTAATGCCGAAAATAGAGGGTAAATAAAATATATTGCTTGTTCAAATGTAAAAATGACTATCTTTGCAATACAGAATGTTCGTAATCGTACATTATCAAGAAAGAACAGATGAATAGGCGTAGCTTAATATTAGCTGTAGGGATTGCTTTAGCTACAATTTTTGTAGCATTGCTAGGGACGCAATACTTTTATTTCTTGCGTTTGAATGACATCCACAAAGCGCAAACAAGACAGTTAGCACACCTCGCTCTTCAGAAAGTTGCTGATGAAATCGAGGTGCGTGAGCTTGTTAGATATCTGAACAAATCGCTCAATAGCCCTATTGATAGCAATAGTAGTTTGCTCTCTACTTTGCAGAAAATCAATAATCCGAGAGATACCGTTTCTAAATGGGAGATAGTCAATCCGGACCACATGGCAGAAGCTAAGTTTGGTAATGTCCTCTCACCTATTGATAATACCGCTCTTAGCGATTCTCTACTGAAGGTTTTTATAACTAAGCATGAACAACTTGATGAGTATATTCTACGTAATATGTATCAAGTTTATAGCTATGATAGTGTTCCTCAGCTAGTAAATCCTAGGCTCCTTAGAGAGCAGCTTCGTAGTGAATTGGATAGAGTGGGCGTATTAGAGCCATTTAGTGTAACGCTTTGTGATGCTCAAGACAATAAACTCTATGAGTATCTCCAGCCGGGTATGATTAGGAGGCACTGGAGTGTCGATGAGGGAATTAGGCAAGATATTTTTGTCAGTAAGAAGCATCCTAAATTACATAGTCCATATATACTTCTAAATTTAGATTTTCAGAAAAGTACGTATGAGAGTATGCAGGTGATAGTTCCCGGAGTCGTTATTGCGCTTATCGTATTGGTTATTATGATTGTTACGATGGTACAGCTCTATCGACAACTGAGATTTCAAGCAATCAAGAGTAGCTTTGTCAATAATATGACGCACGAGCTGAAAACACCGATTAGTTCTATTCAGCTTGTTGTCAATCAAATGCAAGAGAACCCAAGTATTATAGAGAATAAAGCTAAGCGTAATCATTATCTCTCTACCTTGGAGGCTGAGGTGCTCAGATTAAAGGCTCTCATTGATAAGGTTCTTCAGCTATCCCTCTATAAAGGAGGAAAAGAAGCACTTATTCCACTAAGCGAAATAAGTATTGATGAAATGCTTCTTAGCGCGCTCAAAATATTCACGATGCGTATATCGAGTGAAGCTCCCGAAAGTAAATTTGAGCTTATTCATGAGGCTACTAATACGTGGATTAGGGGAAATGAAACGCACATGACTAATGTGCTGTATAATTTGCTTGAAAATGCAATTAAATATAGAGATAAGACTAGAGCCTTAGCGCTTTTTCTAAGAACATACAACGATGAAGAGGGGAAACTCATCATTGAGGTTGAGGATAATGGCTTAGGTGTGCCAGAGAGCGATACTAAGCTTATATTCCAGCAGTTTTATAGAGTCTCTGATGGTCTTAAACACGATATTAAGGGACATGGTTTAGGTTTAGCTTATGTCCACACGATTATAGTTAAGCAGTTTGGTGGTACTATTGTCGCAAAGAATAAACCTACGGGCGGTCTAATTATGAGAATTACCCTGCCGACAATTGAAGCATAATATTAAGAATAAAAAGTAAAGTAGATAAATGGTTAACAACATTAAGGTTCTTCTCTGTGAAGACGAATTAAATTTGGCAAATCTCCTTGTAGAGATATTGCAGAATAATGGTTATGACATCACATGGTGCGAGAATGGAGCAAAAGGATGGGAAGCTTTCCGTCGTGGCTCATTCGATATTGTCCTGCTTGATGTGATGATGCCAGAGATGGATGGTTATGCTGTGGCAAAGGAAATACGTAACGCAGGTAGCAATGTGC
>RBKG01000277.1 GCA_003640335.1 Porphyromonas sp. | reverse complement strand
AGAGCGAAGAAATACCCGACGAACTAGCCCCTCTTATCGGGAATAAATTGTACGGCTGTGATACTTGTCAAGAAGTATGCCCTTGGAATAAGTTTGCTCGCCCTACTGAGGTCAGTGATTTTGCTCCTCGCAATGCGATTATGGGTATGAATGCAGAGCTACTTGAGGAAATGAAAGACTCCGACTTTGAGCTCCATTTTGCAGGCTCACCTGTAAGGCGAGCAGGGCTCAAAGGATTACAGCGCACTCTTAGAGCAATTAAGAAAAATCCCAACAAAGAGCAATAAGGGCTATCGCCTTATGCGACAGCCTCTTTTTGACACATTTTTATGATATTCTATTATATAGATGTATCTTTGTGACTTAGAAACAATAATAAGATAGTGAAAAAAATAGCCTCATCTATTCTACGCCTATTAGGCTGGAAGTGTTTGCCTACACCACAAGAACAACCTAAGCACAGCATTATATGCGTTGCTCCTCATACCTCAAATCTAGACTTTATTATCGGAAAACTCTATTACCTCACTCAAGGTAAACCTCATAGTTTCTTGATGAAAAAATCATGGTTCTTCTTTCCTCTTGGGTACTTGCTTAAAGCCATAGGCGGTATTCCTGTCAATCGTGATAAGAAGGGCGATATGGTTACACGCCTAGCCGACTATATTAAGAGTCAAGAAGAGGCTCACATTGCGATTACCCCCGAGGGCACACGTAGTTACCGTGAAGAATGGAAAAGCGGCTTCTATCGCATCGCACTAGCGGCTGGCATTGACATCGAATTAGCTGTCATTGACTACAAACGCAAGGAAGTAGGCATCTTCGAAGTATTCACTCCTACGGGCGACCTTGACAAAGACATCGCTTATATCCGTAGCCGTTTCAGCAAGGAACAAGCCAAATATCCAGAAAAATACCATGAGCACACCCAAGAAGCCTAATCTGAGGATTGCTCTCGTCCAATGCAGTCTCTTTGATTTAGACCCACAAGCCAATCTACAAGCGATAGCAAACGAACTCGCACGACTTTCGGGGCAGATAGACCTTGCTGTTCTTCCTGAAGCATGCTTAACAGGCTTCTCCGAAGAAGCTATGAATAAGGGAGAAGTGTGGCATGAAAGCAAGGCTATTGACGAATTACAAAGACTAGCCAAGCACCATAATCTGGCGATTGCTTGCTCTGTCTTTATCCGACATGAAGACAAGTATGCCAATCGCTTTTTACTCATCGAGGAGCATAGTATTCAGTGGCAAGACAAGCGACACCTCTTCCGTATGGGAGGCGAAGCTCGTCAGCTTACCCCTGCATCGGAGCGCAAACTCATTAACTTTAAGGGTTGGAACATTCTACCTATAATCTGTTACGACTTGCGCTTCCCCGTTTGGTGCAGATGCAAGCAGAACGACTACGACATCGCCATTTGCGTTGCCAACTGGCCTAAAGGAAGAAGGCTCGTATGGTCTACACTCCTGCAAGCACGTGCCATGGAAAACCTATGCTACACAATAGGCGTCAATCGTGTAGGAACAGATATGAGCGGATTGAGCTATACTGGCGATTCGGCTCTTGTATCTCCACGTGGCGAAGTGCTCGCTAGCTGCACAGCATCGGAAACACAGACAAGTATATACGAAATCAGCTATGCCCCTCTAGAGGATTTGCGACAGAAATTTCCCGTATGGCTAGACGCTGATGACTTTACTTTCAATTTATAATATATATTGTTTCATAGAGAGTACTTGAGAACTATCAATCCCATGCTCTAGTTACTAGTCTATAATAACGATTAAAATTTTATACAATTATGGCATTACAACACCTAACAAAGAGCGAGTTTGTAAGTAAAATTCATGATGTAGACGCTAACCCTAAGGGTTGGGACGGCAAGCACAGCCTTCCTGTCATCGTTGACTTCTATGCTACTTGGTGTCCTCCTTGTAAGGCTCTATCTCCACTTCTAGAGCAGCTTGCAGAAGAGCTTGCAGGTAAGATTGAAATCTATAAGGTAGATGTAGACCAAGAGGAAGAACTAACAGCCCTCTACAACGTACGTACCGTTCCTACACTACTCTTTGCTAAGCCTGATAGCGAAAAGCCAACACTTATGCTTGGCGTTATGGGCATTGAGGAGCTAAGAGAGAAAATCCAA
>RBKG01000057.1 GCA_003640335.1 Porphyromonas sp. | reverse complement strand
AGCTGAAGTCTCCAGAAAGTACTACGTACTTACAAATTTAACTACGCGTACTTACTAAAGTATTTGCGTGTGTTTACTGAATTAAGTACGCGTACTCGTTTCAGTGAGTACGTCGTACTTATTGTTTGACTGCTTACCTGTGAGGTGTTGCTCTTTGAGCTCTTCCAGCTTAGTCATAACCCATTATCTTGCTGTCATTTGATGCGCTTGCCATTCTGATTAAGCACGTTGTATAATATACTCATTTTTTTTTCGTACTTTTGCGTGACTTTGCCCTCGTAGTTCAACGGATAGAACAAGAGTTTCCTAAACTTTAGATAGCAGTTCGATTCTGCTCGGGGGTACTTTCTCAAGAAAAAGGTTAAGTAAGTATTTAATAAATTTAAGATAAGCAGTAGAATAATGGCTGTAACGATGAACAATACCAGTGCTTTAGCTGCTAAGCTAGTAGTATCGGTGACAAAGGCTGAGTATCAGCCTGAAGTAGAGAAGGCTCTTAAGAATGTTCGTAAGAATGTAGAAGAAAAGGGCTTCCGTAAGGGTCAGGCTCCAATGAGCATGATTGTTAAGAAATACGGTATGGCGGTTAAGCTTGACGAGATTAACCGTTTGGCTGGTCGTCAAATCTATGACTATATTAACGACAATAAGCTCCGTGTACTAGGTGAACCTCTTCCTGTAGAAGGTCAGAACGTTGCAGACCTAGAGGGCGATAAGGACTTTGAGTTTACTTTCGAAGTGGCTCTAGCTCCAGAGCTTGATATTAAGCTTACTAAGGAAGATAAGATTCCTTACCTCAAGATTGAGGCAACAGACGAGATGGTGTCTGCTCACATCGAACAGATGCTTGCTCAGCACGGTAGCCGTCAGGATGTAGACACTGTAGAAGATAATGACCTTGTACGTGGTATCCTTACAGAGCTTGCTGATGGTCAGCCTAAGGAAGGCGGTATCGTAAACGAAAACGCTATGCTTCTTCCTCTTTATATCAAGAATGAAGAAGTACGTGCTCAGTTCGTTGGTGCTGCTAAGAATGCAGTTATCGTTTTCGAACCATTCAAGGCTTACGAAGGTAATGGCGCAGAGCTAGTATCATTCCTTAATGTAGAAAAGGATGCTGTTCCTACTTACGAAGGTGTACAGTTCAGCTTCCAAATCGAAAGCATCAGCCGTCACGTACCAGCAGAACTTAACGAAGCATTCTTCACAGCTGCATTTGGCGAAGAAGGAGAAGTTAAGGACGAAGCTACACTACGCGAACAGGTGAAGAATGGTTTCCGTGAGCAGTTTGACCCAGAGAGCGACTACATGTTCGTAGTAGATACTCGTAAGGCTATCCTTGCTAAGGCTGGTAAGGTAGAGCTTGCTGAAGATATCCTTAAGCGTTGGCTTAAGAGCTCTAACGATAAGCTAAGCGAAGAGCAAATCAATACTGAATACCCTGCAATGGTTGAAGACCTTGTTTACCAACTAGTGAAGGATGGTATCATGGCTGAGAACAATGTACAGGTAACTCCAGAAGAAGAGCTTGCTTTTGCAACTATCGTAGCTAAGAGCCAGTTCGCTCAGTATGGTATGAGCTCAGTTCCAGATGAAATGCTTGAAGGCTATGCTAAGCAGCTTATCAGCCGTGAAGAAACTGCACGTAACATCCGCGCACGTCTCTACGACAACAAGTTCGCTCAGATTGTTAAGGGCATGGTAACTGTAGAAGAGCGCAACGTAAGCCCAGAAGAATTTGGCAAGTACGCTCGTGGTGAAGAGTAATCTTCAGCATTAGTTAAGTTAGTAAAGTAATAGGCGGTATCACTTTTGTGATACCGCCTATTATTTTCTTATATGTAGAGGAACTTAGTCTATTCAAAAAAATGGCAGACAAGAAGCTCTTGCATGTATTCGGGCTTAATCTCTGTATTAAGACATTTGTACATGCCCCAAGGCTCGCGCTTAAGACGAGGACAAAGGAGGGCTTCTTCACGGAGGTTCGCTCGTACTAGATTACTGATAATAATGGGCTTGTCTTTGAGCTTGCGTAATTGGCGCACCAGCCTAGCCGTCGCATCTTCATAGCCCGTTAGCCTATCGATGACCCATTGCTCAGCTTCTTCTCTAGCGAGGAGAATGGCATCGAAAGCCTCTCCACGTTGCTCTGTAAGGACTTGGCAACTTGCTATTCTGCGGTATTCTTGAACGATGAGCTCGGCATGCTCACTACTATAAGACGGAGTCGGGTACACTCCTCCATATTCACAAAGGAGTTCGTAATCCTTATCAGCCGACATCCAAAGCATCTCTAATTGAAGATTTTCAAGTTCGCTTGCAGGGATTTGATAGCGGAAGCCTGCATCAGAAAAGCCAAAGTTCTCGCCGTAGTATGCTCTTAACTTCTCATTAGCAGGAATAAGGATAAGTGCATCAGTACCTCGCTTGCGTTCTTCCTCTTCTACGCTTTGCATCAGCTTGTGCATAAGCCCTTGCCCACGATAGTCGGGGTGCACACATGCGCCCGATATATAGGCTAGCTTAATGCGCTTAGGCTGCTTGATGCGGGGAAAGTACTCACTACGAATAATCCCAATATGAGCCACGGCAAGCCCGTCTTGATTGTATTCTAAATAAGTATCTTCGGCACGAGCAACCTTAGAAAAGTAAAAGTCTAAAAAGTCGGCATCATCATCAGGGAAGCAAATGCTCCACAGTGTGCGTGCTGCTTGTATGCTTGAGTTCATAAGAATAGAATAAGAAGTATTTGAGCCGAGATAATACGGAGGAACATAATCACAGGATAAACCGTTGCGTAAGCCACGCTACAGTTGCGACTCTCTGTAATATCGACTGCATAGTCTAGTGCAAAAGGATTAGCCACAGAGCCACAGAGCATACCAGCCGTTTCGGCATAGCCTTTTTTCAGAATGAATATATTGATACCTCCGGAAATTAGAATTGGTCCAACGGTAATAAGTGCGCCTAGTCCTAACCACAACAAACCATCTCCATTAAGAAGCGTATCGGCAAAATGACCTCCGGTAGATAGACCTAGACCAGCGAGGTAAAGCACGAGCCCTATTTGCTTGATGAGTTGCGTCGCACTATTGGTCATAAAGGTAGAGACCTTAAGCCTTGCACCAAAAGCCCCCATCAGAATACCCATAACGATAGGACCACCAGCGAGTCCTAGTTTAAGAGGAATGCTCATCCCCGGTATAAATAGGGGAATAGAACCGAGCAAGCACCCAAGGGCAAGTCCAAGGAAGAAACTTACGAGGCGAGGCTTGTCGAGTGTTTGGATAGAGTTACCCATGAGCTTCTCTACTTGAGATACTGCACCTGCTTCGCCTACTACTACAAGGCGGTCTCCAGTCTGAAGATACAAATCAGGGCTGGCAAGAAGTTCGACTCCAGCACGGTCAATACGTGTGATGTTGAGACTATACTTATTGCGGAGCTTTAGAGTTCCGAGCTTGACCCCATTAAGTTTAGGGTTCGTGATGATAATACGCTTACTATTTAATCGCGCATCGATAGCGTCCCAGTTAATGTCGGGTCTGTTCCAGTCTTGTTGGTCATCTCGTTTGCCAAAGAAAGCTTCTAGCTCTTCTGCATCCTCTTGGTGGCAGAGTACTAAGATATGGTCGTGCTTATAAAGTTGGGTGGTAGAGCTAGGGAGTAGAAGTTCGTCCTTGCGCCAAATGCGAGAGATGATAAAGTGCTTCTTGGTTTTCTGAACGATGTCTTTAACCGTATGTCCACATAAACCCTCTGTGAGAATTTCAAACTCGGCGATATAAGCAGCTCTAAACTCGCTCTTCTCTGTCTTACTCGTCGTGGGTGCAATGCGGAAGAGTAGGGCTAAAGATAGGATAACTCCGACGACACCAAAAGGATATGTAACAGCTGTAGCCATAGCCGCATCAGCACCGAGCTTAGGTTCTGTAGGGTGCAGGCTTTGGAGTGTAGACTGTACTGCCGCAAGTACGGGCGTATTCGTTGCTGCTCCACTCATAACGCCAAGAATATTCCCCATAGATATACCGAGGCTATAGTGTATCGCTATTACCATGATATAGGTAATGACGAGCAGAAATATCCCTTGAAGATTATAGCCAATACCCTTGCTCTTGAGTGAGGGGAAGAATGATGGTCCCACTTCCACCCCTAGAGCGTAGACGAAGAGTGCTAGGCCAAAGCTTTGAATAAAGCTTGTCATTGACTCTACTGTCTGTACCCCGAAGTGGGCAAAGAGAATGCCGACGAAGAATACAAAGGTTACACCTAAGCTGATGCTCGCGATGCGCATACGTCCGAGAAGAAGACCTATCCCCGAGACGATGCTAAGAATAATAATCGTTTGTGTTCCTGATGGAATAAGGAACATCTCTTGTAGCCATGAAATGACGCTATTCATATCTATTGAGTAAATTAACTGTCTAGGGACGGAATTTAATGCTGTAGCTTCCGAGAGACCCCTTGATACTTAAAATATATATTTGTCCGGGTAGCAGCGAATTTGTTGGAATTATGTTTTCTCCCTCGGTGAGCTTCGCTTCTGTATAGCATTGCCCGATAAGGTCGTATACTTGAGCTGTAGCTTCTCCTTGAGGATTTTGAATGTAAAGCTGTCCGCCATAATAATAGGCAGAGTATTGCTCAGGGTTAGGAATGTTTGGTGTTCCGTTGCCGTTTTGCTTATCTCCTTGAATAAGTAAGTCAATCCACAGGCTTCGTCCTAGCGTATTGCTCTTGCTCCAAGTGGAACCGATGCTCTTTGCCCAAGTGCTTTGCTGATAGTCTTTTTGTGTATTGCGGTATTGGGCTGTAAGGAGTGGATAATCTAGTTTGCTGTCGTCCGTCGTGCGGATAGAGAGCAAGTAAGAGCCTGCAGGGATTTTCTCGTTCGTCAAAGAGGGAATGAAAACCTCAACTTCGTCTTCGCCTATAGTTCGTTCCTCTTCCTTCATTTCCCCCGTTTTTCTATTATAACGGATAAAATTATAGTTGTTAAGTCTTGTAGACCAAATAGGCGTACTTGATGCCAAGCCTCCTTCGATAGGGCTAAGCTCAATGAGGTAGTTAGGCTTCTCTGCTTGTGATAGCGAGAACCTGCCTAGTTGAATATAAGCTCCGAGAACATCGGTGTCGTGAGATAGCGTGATGATACGTCCTTGCCCCGATACTCCCTCTTGTGCTTGGTAAGACTTCATAAGCCCTTGGGTTTTCTCTCCATAGAATGGGCTTAAACGTTGTACCGGCTTAGACGAATATGGGTCATAGCCCGATAGCTTGCTCACAGCTTGGTTGTCCGGATTGAGCCATGGTGCGAGCTTAAAGATATTATCTCTAGTGTCATGCTCTCCGCCCCATGCTTGTGTGAGGGCGTAGTAGTGGTCACGATAAGGGTTGTTGCAGTTAGACTGACCTCCTGTAAGCGCACCGATTACTAAGCCGTTGCCGTCAAATAGGGGAGAGCCAGATGCTCCAGTTTCTGTTGTCCCCAGACGCCACTCTTCAATGCGCCAATGCGCTTGTTTCCAAGATATATCCCTATTTAGATATTCATAGCCCTTGTTAATCGAGTAGTCATAGAGGTGTATCTTTTGGTCTTCGGCTATGCAAATGCGTTTAGTTGAACTTAGTGCGTGGTGTATGCCAAAGAATGGTCCTTGTGGCTCACGGCTGATATTCCAACCTGCCCAATAAGGGTTATAACTTGCAGGAATACTCCGAATGCCTTGAGCGGTGGTGGGTAAACCGGTGATTTCGAGGAGCGCCATGTCATGCTCTTCATCGTAGGCAATAAGTGTTGCTCCCGAGAGTGTTTTCTCTTCCGAACCGCGAATATCTTGGTCTTTAGAAGGGCTTTCAAAGCCAAAGAAAAAGATGATTGATTTACAGACTTCACGTACTTTCTCTATTGTCTTGGGGTCGTTGGGCGTCTCCGAGATGAAGTCTTCGTCATAAATCCTATTGATATTGTGTGCCGCTGTAAGCACATAGGCAGTACCATCTTGTCGGGTATTGTTGATGAGTACACCAGTTGAACTATATGCGCCTTCAGCGATGAGAAGTAAAGTGGCTCTAGCTTGATTGCTGTATTCGGGATAGGCTACGATGTTAGGAGCGCAACTGAGTCGCTCTAGTCCCGTTTCTAAGTAGTTGTATAGAGGTTCGCCTGCAGCAGATACCCTTGCTGAGTTATTGGTGCTCTTGAGGTCAAGGAAACTTTTATAGCCATAGTAGACCTTATCGATTTGTAAATCTACCTGATTAGGGCTAATGCCTGCAGGGAGATTGATTTCAAGAGTAACCCAGTCGCCAGGGAGTGGAGAGAAGCTTAGGGTATGACTTTCGCTATTATTCTGAGCTGTAAAGGCTCCTCGTAGTGTGCCCTGAGAACCATAGAGATAGAGCGCGGCTCCCTCAGGCATGATGTAGCGTGAGCAGTGTAATCCGATGGACTTCGCTCCAGAAGCCTTAATCGTTAGTCTATATATATGCTCGCCATTGGGCGTCTGCGTCCATTGCCCTTGACCAAGTCTAATCTGTGTGGCGATAGGGGCGGCGAAGTGAAACGGGCGCAGTTCGTTTGTTTTTTGCTTATCTTTCTGTAGCCATTCACTTAGAGTAGCCTTAGAGGGCGCATCTAGATGCAGAGTATCATCATGACGGAGTGAACGGAGAGATTGCGTACGTTCTACTAGTGAGAGGGATAGCGGACTACCTCCGCTAGCATACTGAGCGAATAGGTTGAGCTTGCCCCCCAATAAGAGAAGCAAGCTCAGACCCATACATATTTGCCTAAGGTGTTTGTTCATCTAACTTAATTTCTTTCGTTTAAGGCTCTTATAAGCATCAAGATAATACTTATAGAAATGCTTCCATTCGGCTTGCTCTGCAAGGGCTTGGGCAGCTTCTTTTAAGTCTTTCGTTTTGCCTTTCTTGCCTTGTGCAAAGAGCGCAATATATTCAGCTATTTGCTGTGCCGTCTCGGCTCCATTATTGTCTGTTCGTGCGAGGACTGTCACAGGTGGATTTTCTATGTTTTGACTATCTCCGAGAGTATCTTCAGCCCAAAGACCGAAGCCTGCATAGCGAGTTGTAATCGTAGGTACACCGAAGGCGATACTTTCGAGAGGTGTATAGCCCCAAGGCTCGTAGTAACTAGGATAAACACTCAAATCCATACCACAGAGTAGGTCATAGTAAGATAGGTTTACAATCCCATCATGTCCTGTAAGATATACAGGTATATGAATGATATTAACAGACTCATGTGTGGTATTCAGTCCTAGATGATGGAAATGCTGTTGCGCATTATCCTCATTCATGTTGTGAAGCCAGTGAGTGAGTGTGGGGTGCTGTAAGCCTGTCGTTTGCTCTTCGGGGTGCTGAAGTAAGTATTGCAAATCGGCTCTAGGCTCAGACGCCCATGCAGGCACAAGAATAAAAGCAAAAATATGCTTCTTCCCTTTATAGATATTTCGTAGGCGAGCAATGCTATCTACATATAGGTCTATACCCTTATTGCGGTATTCGTAGCGTCCCGAGAGCGAGATATAAATATCCTTATCTCCGGCAGAAATGCCTGTAAGAGCTTGTGCAATGGCAGCAAGACGGGTGCGAGCTTCCTTGCGTGCGCTATTGTATTTGCGCCCTTGAGGGACAAAGCCGCCTTCAAATCCATTAGGTAGAATAAGGGGAGTGCGCTCAAGTAGTTGTGTACATTCGTCCGCAGTAAGACGGCTAACAGTTCCGAAAAGGTTAGATATATGAGCCGCCTTATATTCTACGGCATGCTTAGCTACCACGCCTAGTTCTTCAGCCATCTGATGCCCATTATAATAAGGCATATATTCATAGAGATTTTTGCCGTTGCCCGCAATAGAACGCCCTACAGTCGTGGCATGTGTGATGAAGAGAGTGTCAAGGTCGGGGCGGTGTCTCTTGCTATAGAGTAGTCCCATAGCTGTTTGCCACTCATTATAAATAGCGATAGCTTGACCCTTGCGAACCTTTAGACTATCAAGGACGCTGTGCATCACACGAGTAGCCGCAACAGAGAACAAACTGCTTTCGTCATAGTCGCCATATCCCTTATCGCTCTCAATCTGGAAACTTTCCCACATCTCGAAGTAGATGCTTCCTTTTTCTTCCCACAGAGGTGCGAAATCAACAAGGATGACAGGAGGTTTTCCTGGGATATCCCATCTGCCGACAACGGTACGTAGAGGAAAGTTTTGTTGCGCTTGCTCGACCCAAGGGAGTAGGAGTTCGGGCGTTTCTTGAATAAAGTCTTGAGGTAATGTGTCTGCGAGGAGAGGTCCGACGAATAGCACTTGACCTTTGTGGCTATTCATCATTTCGTTTGCTCTTGATGAGAGTACAGTGTAGATACCTCCCATCTTATTGCATACCTCCCA
>RBKG01000296.1 GCA_003640335.1 Porphyromonas sp. | reverse complement strand
CTATAATTTATATATAGATGCCATTCTAAAATGATAATACTATAATATGCTTCCTCTTATACAACAGAAGAGCTTATTTCTCGAGCTAGTTCAAAAGAAGGCTTTTGAAGCACTAAGTCTAAACTCTCGTATCTTAGAACTCATCGCTAAGATATGGGATATAGACTTGTTGCCGTCTACAGATCCTCGATTCAAGACATTAAGAGAGGATATTCAGCAGCATTTCGTAAACAACTCAGACTGGGATATACTCTATCTTTTTTCTGAAGTTCTTGGTCTATTTCAAGATGAAACGAAGTTTAAACTGTTGATTGAATTAATCCCTTCTGATGAGTTTCAAGATGATAAAATTCTTGTCACCAATCTTGTGAGACTAATCAATACTTACTTGCTGTCCAATGACCTGCGTCTTGTTGCTGTGGTGCGAAACAACTCTACTTATTATGAGGTAAGAGTTCAAAGTGAAGAGAAAAGCAGTTTAAGTATTAACAGAATACCCTTGTTCGTAGAGAAAAATCCTAATGGACGTGCGGATAAAGTAGGTTCACATACTCCTCCAAAGGAACTTCCTGCATTGCTTCTAGTTTATGATGCATGGGATGATTTTGGGGTGAAATCTCAATTTAATCTCTTCTTTTATTCAACTGAGAATGAATGTCACTCTGTAGGAGTCTTCAAGGTCATAGCTCGTACTGAGGACAATGATGAGCCAAAAACAAGAACCAAGGACTATTTGACAGACTCCTTTTTTGAGTTATCAGACAGCTTCTGTTCTCTAGGACAAGAACGAGAGTATTACGATAATCTCAAGAAGTACTTCCCTGAAAGTTATAGAAGTATTCTGTGGGCTTTAAAGGATTGTGCGATCTATTCTGTGGTAGAAGATATATTCGAAGATGATTATTCTTTCAAAAGAAGCCTTTTAAGGACTAATGAAGCCGAACGCCTTCTGAGGGAAGCAAAGTTCTTGCTAGAAGGGATTGAGGTCGAGAATAAAGACCGCTTTAAATATCACTTCAGTATTCCATTCTCAGAGGAACCCATTACGCTAGACGTTGAATTCTCTAAGCAATCTCTTCTACCTGGCCGCGTGCTTGCTATTGTAGGGAAGAATGGTGTTGGAAAGACTCATCTTCTCTCTAATCTTCCTGTAGACTTATCAGAGAAAACATTAACGGCTTTTGAGCCCCAGATTCCTCTCTTTAGCAAAATTATAAGCCTATCTACTAGTCCATACGACCATAGCAACTATCCAGAAAGAACACATAGCTTCAATTACGAGTATATAGGTCTCACAACTACTACCCAAGAAGGGGGTAGAACCATAATAACCGATGAAGAAATTCTCAAGAGATTAAGAGACGCAGGAGATTCGGTGATAAGAAAGGGTAGAAGTGGTAGTCTAAAGGAGGTCTTGATGGATATACTTTCTGACACTCTCATTGAAGAACTATTCCCTAAGCTTGATAAGCTTGCAGTAAATAAGCTATCCAATGTGATGGGTAGACTAAGTTCAGGTGAATCTGTTCTACTGTATTTATTTACTTGCATTATAGCCTCTATGCGGTATGATACGCTACTACTATTTGACGAACCAGAGACCCATCTACATCCCAATGCCATTACGGCTTTGATGTCAGCTCTATACAAGCTGCTAGAGGTATATCAGTCATACGCAATTGTCGTAACCCACTCACCACTTGTTGTACGTGAGATTAAAGGTAGCCAAGTTCGGGTGATAAATAGAATTGAGGATCTTGTTATGATTAGAAATATTCAGCAAGAAACTCTCGGTGCTAATATATCATCTCTCGTCGATGAAATCTTTGGAAACAAAGATATTCCCAAATACTATAGAAGGAAAATAAAAGAGTTGGTAGATGAAGGGTATTCTGAAAATGATATTGTTTGCGATATAGCGAAAAATGAATCCTCATTACCTCTTGGACTACGTATTTATATTAAATCATTCTACACGAATAAATGAAGAGAGTAAACTTCTCGAATAAAAACCCTTTTGAGTTTTACAAAGAGGTTGTAAGAAAGAAATCTAACAATGCTAATCTACTAGCAATTGAAAATGCAGTGGAACAGAGTTACATTTTATATAAAGGAAACTTCCAAAGTAATACTCTACATCTGTTGCAGCCATTGAT
>RBKG01000290.1 GCA_003640335.1 Porphyromonas sp. | reverse complement strand
CAGCTGAAGTTTGCAGAAGTATGTTCGTGAGTACATATTTATCTTAGTGAACTCTCTTATTTATAGTAATATAAGTGGAAGTTGATAATCATTAATATTTCTTGAAATTTGATGTTTTATTGATAGTTGATGGGAGATATAATGAAAACTATGCCCTTATAAGACTATTCTAATGGTGTTGAAATTAAAAGGTTATAAAACAACAAAAGAAGCCACCTTCTGCCCATAGGCTAAAGATGGCTCCTGCGATTGAGAGAGCTGAGCTGACAGAAGCTCTCTCGGGGTGTTAATTCAATTAGAACCCTATTGTTATAAGGCGTCAGCTACTTTTCTGATGCGATTAGCTAAGTCACAGAGACCTCCTTTAAGTATTTCGAGCTCTTCATCCGTAAACTTATAAGACACTCCAGTACCATCTACATCTCTCTCATCAATTTTATTGTATAACCACGAAGCAGGCTTATTAAAGTACCTGTGTGCAATTTCTCTCCACGAAATATCAAGTAATATATCGTCTATTTTAGTTCTTGGTGTTACTTTTTCCATCTCTTGGCTTATACTTAAATATCAATAGATATAGAGAAAGGTTTACTTTCTCTCCAAAATCTATTGATAGCAGTGATGAGTATTGTGTATCGTCCGTGAGCGAGATTTCCTAACTCATAGCTACTGTCATTGGATATACTTTTTAGATATTCAACTTTTTTGATGCTAGGCTTTACACCATCAGGGAAGATATAGAGAGCGAAGAAGCGTGCTTGGTCTGGTCCTTCAATATCTGAATGTGACCATTGCAAACTAACTGCATTATTGTCATCTGTAGAGAACCAAGCATCATCTACTGGGCGTGGTTTGGGGGATTTACCTAGGATACCTTGCCATTCAGGTAATAGAGCAGGATAGGGCTGATAATTATTTTTAAGTTGTTCGTCAATACCCTTATAGTTGCGTACAAGTTCGTCCGCAGGCCAATATATATTTCCTTGGCTAAGCTCCTGACTAAGCTTCATTTTATCGTCAAGCTGGTTCCCATCCATTGTACGTTTGATATCTTGACCGATAAAGAACTGAGTTTTCTTTTTCTTTAGAGCTTTATTCCACCAAAAAGCTAGTTCAAGGTGATCAGCCGTAGGATGACCGATATTCCAATAGATTTGAGGTGCGATATAATCAACCCAACCCTTTTTAGCCCAAAGAAGTACATCGGCATATAGGTCGTCGTAATTCTGTAAGCCCTTGGTCTGGCTTCCAGACGGATGCGATGCTTTATTGCGATAAATACCAAAAGGACTAATTCCTAGGCGTACCCAAGGTTTGGAATAGGCAATGACATCATGCAAGTCTCGGATAAAGCTATTTACATTTTTGCGTCTCCAATCTCCTTTAGTCTCTTCTGTGTATCCGAAAGGAATCCCATACTCTCTGAAGCTTACGCTATCAGGAAAGTCTAAACCCTCTGCTGGATAAGGGTAGAAGTAGTCATCAAGATGTAGTGCATCAATATCATATCCGTCAACGATTTCTTTCGCAACTCTAAGCAAATGTGTACGCCCTTTAGGATTACCGGGGTCTAGGATGAGCTGTTTGTTGTAGGTAACAAACCAGTCTGGATGTTTAGAGCTAAGATGTTCACTTGAACGTGGCGCAAGTGCATTGGCAGCACCTCGATAAGGATTTATCCATGCATGGAGTTCCATACCATTCTTATGACACTCGCCTATGACAAAAGCCAAAGGGTCCCAATCTTCAATAGGGGATTTTCCTTGTTCGCCCGTGAAGTATTTACTCCATGGCTCTGTTTGACTACGATAGAAAGCATCTCCTTCTGCTCGCACTTGGAAGAGAACTACATTGCAGTTTAGACTTTTGAGTAAAGCAATACGTTCTTTGAGTACCTTCTGTCCTTCAGCACGGCTAAGCCCCATATAATCATTCCGGTAAATAGTAGGCAGCCATACTCCACGCATTTCACGTTTCTGATACTTATTTTTTCCATTTAGTCCAACCTTATCTAGTAGACTACAAGAGCTGGTCAGTAAGCCTAATGAGAGGAGTCCAAGAAATAGGTGCTTTTTCATTATTGAATCATTGATAAGAAGGTAAAGTATAGTGAAAAGTAAACGAGTAGCGTAGTTATCGGAATAACGAAGAGCATACTGTCTATGCGGTCTAAGATACCTCCATGAC
>RBKG01000271.1 GCA_003640335.1 Porphyromonas sp. | reverse complement strand
ACACAATGAGCTATATTACGTTGAGCCTTACCTCCATCATGATTATCATAACTATTAGGAGTTTTATCTCCAAGCAAATAGAAATCATCTACATTATTATTCCCAATAATATTGGCCATATAGTAGCTAAGTGCAGCTCTTGTCTTGGCATAGAAAGTAGCACTATCAATAGCACTATCTTCATTATTCTGTAGAGAGAAGTATGGAAGGAGAGACAAAGCTCCTATACGCATATCTCTTACTACAGTCTGATGACTACGCAGACTCTTCAGTAATGTAGGGAAACCACTTGCGCCCGTACCTCCAAAGATTGAACTGATAATAAATATACTCTTCTGACTAGAATCTCCATTTTGGAGATCTTTCAAGAAATCTTCGTAAGTTTTATTTTCTTCAAATTGTCCGAGAACGATACTTCCGATATTTGGATTACCCTTAAAGCCGATTGTCATATCTAGCTCTAGATTATTCCTAGAGAAAAGACTCGACAATAATCCTTGAGATGCTTGACTCATTCCCAAAGACTCTCCTACATATTCTCTGAACTTCTCTCCTGCGACATTATTTAGTTTAACTAGATAGTCTGCTCCTGATACCTTTTCTATTGGTGTCGAGAATGTAATCAGATCATCTACCTGTCCGTCAATAGCTTTTTCTCTTATTCTTTGATAGAGCTCAAGGAGTTGAATTGTTTCACTTAAATTACCTGCACCTTCATCTGGATCAATAATGATAGGGACAATCTTAGCTCCAGTCTCTACACCTGCGGCCAACAGCATAACTAGGCTACGGAGTATGCGAGCACCAGAACCACCTATAGCGAGTACGTATACTTCTTTCATTTTCTAAAATGGTATATAGCGATTATTAACACTTATGTAGCGTATAGCGAAGCTCAGAATAAAGAAAAAGACAGCCGCTATAATGGCATTACTAATACCTAATCCGACATAATCCATAAATCCAATTAGATTGTTGCCATTATCATCTTTGAGCAAACACTGCCCGATAAAGCCTTTACTCTCCGCTCTATAAGCCCAGAAATATGCACCAAAAGCTGATAGCAAAGATGTAACGCCTAGAGCAATCCCCCATTTAAAGAGCTTTCCTTCAGAAGGATCAAATACCTTATAATACAGCACTAGGGTCAATAATATCAGAGCAAATGTGACTAACCCAATCTCATTGTATAAATTAGCTCCACTAAATGCTTCTGTTTGACATGAGTAGCCAGAGAGGAAATCTCGTAACTGAGAACAGTACAAACTGTCCAATAGTAGGTAAATACTTTCAATCATCGTTTATTATTATTTATATCTAGTTATTTCAACGTCACTTTCAGTGTAAATAGCGAAGCTGCTTCACTTTCGTAAGGTCGCTGCAATCCCTCTAAAATGTATTTAATACCATAAGTCCGACTAAGATTATTTGGATTTAATATATCAGTATTCTCCTCTGCATGTACAGCTGCAATCCACTTGGGCATAGCTTGCTTTAATGAAACGGCTATATCTCCCAGCACAATTGCAGAGCTCTCTAAACGGAGATAAACAGCTCCATCTTTTCCTTGACGGACGCGACTTAACTTATAAGAGCTAGGAGTAACTTGATAACTTTCAGGGTCTAGAAGCCTAGATTCATCCTGTAATGTTTCAGGTATTTGCATTTTGAGCTCGAAGGCTAAAGCCTGCTCTCCAGAGGGTGTTCGACCTGTTTCAGCATTTTTAATTACATACTTATCACTACGATCTAGACTAATACTTCCCCATACAGCATTTGGACTAATGCTATATTTCGGAGTAGGAATAGCTTGCTCAAGAGTCATCTGGTGAGTTCTATTCTTAAAGAAAGGCTGATTATCTGCTAATTGTCCTTTAGCTAATAAGCCATATAGTTGAGAGCGGTCCCCCATCATTATAATATAATAAGGACGTTTCGCTGTAAGGGGTACAACCCTACCTTTCTCATAGTACTTTCCTTGAAAATCTGAAAGCATGCGCCAAACAACTATAGCCCACTCTGGTCGCTTCATCATATACCGACGCAGTGTCGTTTCAATATTAGTAGATACAGACTCTGCACTCTGCCCAGAAGCCAATCCTAAAATCATATCCGAGACTAGGATAGCTACCTCCCCCTCATGAGTTTCTTGCTCTACTCGATCGATTAAATCCTCTAAAGAAGTTGATA
>RBKG01000264.1 GCA_003640335.1 Porphyromonas sp. | reverse complement strand
CTGGAACTGTTACAGATGATGGGCATATGAAAGTAGATAGCTTTGAACTCTCAATAATAGAAGGCTCACATGGCAACTCTAAAGGTTAGATGTTCTAATACACAAGTTAAGGGTAACATAAGAATACAAGCTATCGATGTCCACATAAGAATTGTCATTAGTAACATCAAAACAGGATATACAATACAAGCTCTAAAGGGGACAGACAACATTTTCTCTGACTCAGCCGTCATTGTTCCTGTATATAAGGCGGATGTCTGGGACTTTAGTGAGAAGAACCCCAATGGAATAAAGGTTTTCTCTTTCAACGTAACTCGTGATGCTTGGTATACCCTTGGCATCAAGGACGGAAAGCATCAGCTGATGAATAGAGCCTTTATTCCAAGAAATTGGGAACAGAATCTCTATGGAACAATGTGGATACCTGACTATCCTCGCTTTACAGGTATGGGAGCTTTCATTCTAACTCGATTTGGCAAACGGAAGCTACCTGCACAACCTTTAGCAACACGATACAACTTAGACAATTCTCTAATCAATTCACCAAGAAAAGACGCCTATACCGCAACAGATGTTATGATTCATATTGGAGGCACCTACGAGTTTAAAGTTGGGTATGATGTGCTAGGTGGCTCTTTCGGTTGTTTTGCTTTCATTCCACAGCATGATGTTTATGCAACACCACAATTAGCAGAACAAGCATCAATAAATGATGATTATGATGACACACCTAGCAATAGAGAGTGGACAATCGTCACAAACAAAATTCTCAATCTCGCTTTCCCTGAGAAAAAGCAGATAAAGGTTCTAATCGAGTACACTGACCCTAAAGAGACCTATGTTCCCCAAAAGATTCTCGCAGAGTAAGACCAAGTACGTTTCCATTGCTATTGGCTGTACAATAGGTGGTCTTCTGTCTCTTTTCGAAGCATTGGCTAATTATTTAGATACAGCACCTGTGGATGAGTCTTTTCTGGCATCCACTCTACAAATGCTCGATGCACACGCTGGTATCACTTTTCTTGTGTATACTTTCCTTGGAGGATGTTTGGGGCTGGTAGTTGCATCCTTATTACTTAAGCTCAGGCTGTCTGTAAGCAAACCAAAGTAGCATATACGCGCAAGCGAACATCTCAACATGCTGTAAATCTATGCTCCAATAGGATACGAGCACCCTCTCTATTAATTATAGACTATAATGCTAAAAGACTTCTTATAAGAATCAGCGTAATACTTTCTCTTCTCCTTGGAGCTAGGTCTTGCGAAGGAAATTACGGAGGTAGAATGATAGGCACTCGGTTATTCACATCTCTTCTTATCGCAGTGTTATTTGGTGCAATACTCTTTGCTTGCACTGCTCAGCAATCAAGTCAAAAAGCGATTTATTGGACACAGATGGTTGCGCAAAAGTCTCCACTTCAAGATAGTATCATGTTCACGCACGACACTATCTACGGAGAGACATCTGGCTTTAGGCTCCCCAAACAGATAAGAACAGGTGTTTGTGAAGAGCAAATGTCCTCGGACGGATATACTTATCGACTCCTTAGAGCCAAACTGGCTGGAGAAAACGATATACCAATCAAAGCAACCATTCTTTCTATCTCCAGAGGAAACAAGATACTCGATGCTGTCATTTTAAGTTTGGACTTCACATTTGAAACCGAACACTTTGCTCATTTTGTTGTGACTACAGATAGTATTCACATTCACAGATACGAAGTAGAGCATCTGGAATACGACAAGGAGACTGGAGAAATCATAGGCAATAGGAATACTCCTGACACAACGATATACTCAAGTCTTTACCTTATAAGAGACGGACACATCATCAAGCAATAAGCTCAAGCTATTCTTCACCGATAATCCTGTTCAGCTCTTCCTCGACCTCTTCTATCGATGGAAGAGCTGATTTAAGCTGTTCGGGAATAGCCTTGGAGAGTTGATAATCGCTCACCCTGATGGGTTGGTCGTAGCTAGAAAGGGCGTATTGCACAACCACCTTATCTCCTCCATTGCAGAGAAACTCCCCAGCCTACTCCCCCAATTTTTTAATAATAAAAGGACAATCATGAGTACATCGTACTCGTTGTAGTAAGTACACGTAAATACTTTAGTGAGTACATGTACTTATTTTAGTGAGTACACGTAGTTAAATTTGTAAGTACGTAGTACTTTCTGGAGACTTCAGCTGTAGTCTGT
>RBKG01000030.1 GCA_003640335.1 Porphyromonas sp. | reverse complement strand
CGGCATTAGCTCTAAGTGTGCTATACAAAGAGGGCAATCAGCAGGCTAAGGCAGATAGCCTTATGGCTCAATCCTATGCTCTAGACAATAGCGATATGTCGGTGATGATTGCTTATGTAGATGGTTTGTTTCGTCAAAATAAGACGGATAAGGCTATCGATATTCTAGAGCAATGGTTAAAGAAAAGCCCTAATGATGATACTATTGCTAAAATCCTTGCCTATACATATTTTCATTCGGGGAAGGTAGATAAAGCTGTAGTCCTCTATACTCGTTTGCGAGATGAAAATAAGAGTCTTCCTAATGAGTATGCTAAGTATAGCCTGCGTATCGCTTCGATGTATGATGATACAGAGAAGCATGAGCGTGCTATGGAAGAGTTACATCACTTGATGTCTGTTTTTCCTAAGCAGGCAACTGTGGCACTACATTGCATTTCTTATCTTCAGAGTAAGGGCTACTATGCAGAGTCTTATAAGATATTGCAGCAGTTAGAGCAGCAAGGAGGTGTTTCTAATTTAGAACTTTATCCCCTATATCTGCGCTATTATGAGTCTGTGGCTGACACGGCAGGGCAGAAGCGTATTCTCACCGATATGATTGATGAGGAGCGTATCGCAGGAGAAACCAAGATGAATAATTGGTTGTCTTTCATTCAGACGAAGGAAGGTTCTACTGATACAATCCCCCAAGAGTACAATCCTATTTTTGATAAAATCCTACTCAAACACCCTGATGATACTAATATCCGTTTGATATATGCACGTATCTTGGAGGCTCAAAAGAATAGGACTAAGTCTATTGAGCTCTTGGAGTCTCTGAGTAAGACGATGCCTGAGGATGCCGAAGTTTGGACTTTGTTGCTATTCCAGCTCATGGTTGAAGAGCGATATAAGGAGGTCATCGCCCTTGCTCCTAAGGCCGTGCAGTACCACCCTACAGAGTGGCGAATTGTCTATTTTACCTCAATTAGTTATTATCAGCAGGAGCAGAAAGCTCAATCTGCTATTAAGTATCTGAAGAATGAATTGCGTCGTTTGGATACGCTCTCTATAGCAGACTTTGGAAGGTCTAAGTTGTGGGCTCAGTTAGGCGATTTGTATGATGCTCAGTCTGATAAGAAGCAAGCTATGGAGGCCTATGATAAGGCCGTTTCTTACGATGCTGATAATGCGGAGGTATTAAATAATTATGCTTACCTCTTAGCTTTAGAAGGCAAGGACTTGGAGCAAGCCGAACGTATGGCGCTTAGAGGGCTTAAGAATGATAAGAATAATGAAAATCTACTTGATACCTATGCTTGGATTTTGTACCTCAAAAAGCAATATAGCTTGGCCGAGTTGTACATGCGCAAGGCAATAGAGCAAGTAGGAGAAGATATAAATGCAACGTATTATGACCATTATGGCTTTATCCAATTAGCTCAAGGGAAACCTGATGAAGCAAGAAAGCTATGGTTACAAGCGTTAGAATATTATCGTCAGGACCTTAAAACAGAAAGTTCTGCACGAGAAAAGAAAAAAGCAAAGGAGCAGATACGCCTTTTGGAGGAGGAACTCAAAAAGCTCTCAAAGTAAAAGAAACAAAGAATGAATACTAATAGGATTGTACTCAGTGGAGCGGTAGTATTATCGCTATTGCTTAGTGCTTGTGGTACAAAAAAGATACGTTACAATGATGAGAAAGCACCTGTAAGGGTTGCGGCCGTGAGCTTAGATGAGAAAAAGCTTGTTGTGGGTACTCATTATGCCCACTATGATGACTTTATTGCTTGTCGGGCTACTGTGCAGGCAGAGATAGCACTGGGGGCAAAGAGTTTTAGTTCCAAGGTAAATCTGCAGATGGCTAAAGGACAAGGTATTAAGCTCTCAGTAGTTCCTTTTCCTTTGCTTGAGGCTGTGCGTGTGTGGTTTACTCCCAGCGAAGTCGTCATTGTAGACGTTATCAATGGGCGTTATGTGCAAGAGAATTACGCTACCTTGAGTGAGCATCTAGGCTTTGCATTAGATTATAGTCAAATCGAAGCATTGATACTTGGGCGAGTTTTTGCCCCCGGTAAAAGCTCGAGCAAGGAAGATATTAAATCTCTTGAGTTTACTCATGTACCAAACGAGTATTATCAGTTTGATGGTCAATTAAGAGGTCTTGATTACCAGTTTAGGCTATCCCAATTTAGTAAGTTGGAAAAATTTCAAGTTCTTAAGAATAAACAAATTCGTTTGTTTGATGCTCAGTACCGTATGGTTTCGACTCAGATACCTCCAGGGGAGGCGACTTATACGCTTTATGGCAATATGGGAGCTAAGGAACGAGGTTCGTTAAACCTACAATGGCGTAGAGTAGAGCAACTTGGTAATGCTGATAATCTGCAATTGACTCCTAATATCAAGAGCAAATATGAGCGTATTACTTTAGATGGAATCCTAAAAATGATAGGAGGTATCCATGAATAGATATGTACTGATTGCGGGTATTATTTGTGCTGAAGCCCTCGGTGTATCGGCTCAAACGCAGAGTAAGCAAGTGCGTCGCCTAGAAAAGCAACGCACTGAGATGCAAAAGAAGATAGAGAAGACAAGTCGGGAGTTGCAGCTCATACAGAAGCATGGTGCCGAAGAACATAAACGTTTGAAGCTCGTGCAAGAGCAAGTAGCTAATCGCAAAGAGGTAATATCTGTAATCGGTAAGGAGATGGAAGTGCTCCAAGGGCAAATAGATTCTCTTGGGGGACGAATAGCACATCTACGTAATAGGGAGAGTCGTATACTCGCTCAGTATGCTCAAAGCGTTAAAGCCCTCCAGCATAGTAAAGAGGGACGTAATCAGATGATATTCTTGCTCTCAGCTAAAAGTATCGGAGAAGCAAGAGAGCGTCAGCACTTCTTGAGTAAGTATGCTTTGTCGGCTAGTCGTTTGGCTAAAGAACTTAAAGAGACTAGAGGTGAAATCCAGCGTACACAAGATGTCGTCAATGCTACGCATGAGCAAAAAGCTGTAACCTTGGCTTTACGTGATAAAGAGCGTAAGGCTCTAGAAGTAGAGGAAGGTAAGCATTCATCTAATATATCCAACCTAAAGGGTCAGGAAAAGAAACTGAGTCAAGATTTAGCTCGCCAGCGTAGGCAAGCTAGTCAATTAGATGCTCAAATTCAAGCTCAGATTGCTGCTGAAATAGCGGCTGCCGAAGCGCGTGCTCGTAAGGAGCAAGAGCTTCGTGAGCGCAAGCGAAGACAAGCACAAGCAAGTAAACAGTCTAGAACAAAAGAACCTAACAAGGAAGAAGTTCAGACACAGGAGAAAGAGACAGAAGCTAGTCAGAGTGAAACAAGCCGTCAATCTTCTATCCGTGGTGGCTATGCTATGGATGCTGCGGAGCGTAAGCTGTCAGGTGGTTTTGCTCAGAATAGAGGTCGTTTACCTATGCCCGTACGAGGTCGTTATGATTTAGTGCGTCGCTTCGGCATGCAGCAGCATAGCGAATTTAGCCGAGTGAGCATCAGTAATGGAGGTATAGACCTGCGTGTGTATGGGGATAGAAACGCATACTGTGTATTTGAGGGTGTCGTGAGCCGTGTATTTGTAACTTCGGGTTATGGTCAGAGCGTCATTGTGCGTCACGGTAACTATCTTACAGTTTACGCTAATCTCTCAAGCGTGCGTGTTTCTTCAGGTCAGCATATTTCGTCTGGTTCTGTTATCGGTACAATCAGTAGTGATGATAGTGATGGCAGAGGTAATATTCTGCACTTTCAGCTCTGGCATGAGCGTAGTAAGCAAAATCCTGAGGCTTGGCTAAGACGATGAAATTAGCAACTATTGGTACATTTGATGGTGTTCATACTGGGCATGTCGCTTTGCTCAGTGAGCTAAAGCACCTTGCTCTATCCTTGGGAATGAGTCCTGCAGTTGTCACATTTGACCCTACACCTATTCAAGTGCTTCGTCCTGAGCATGCGCCCAAAACACTTATGACTATTAGCGAACGTATTAGTGCTGTTCGTAGTGTAGGTATAACTGATATTATTCTACTGAACTTTAACCCGAACTTGGCCAAGTTAAGTGCAGAGGAGTTCATGCTATTGCTTCGAGATAAGTATGGCGTTCAAGCCTTATTGGTTGGTTATGACCATCATTTTGGAAGAGGAGCAAGGTTAAGTTTTGAAGAGTATCAAGGCTTAGGAGAACAAATAGGTATTAAGCTCATACAAGCTAAACCACTCCTAGCAGAGGGTGAACCCGTTAGTTCTAGCCGTATTCGTGAGGCTTTGCAGACTTGTCGGTTGGGAGAGGCTAATAATCTGCTTGGGCGTTCGTATTCGTTGAGTGGTCAGGTCGTCGGAGGCTTGCAGATAGGTCGTAGCTTAGGTTATCCTACGGCTAATCTCAAACTTGACGATGCTCAGCTATTGGTACCTGCTGATGGTGTGTATGCCGTGAGAGTACAGTTAGATAATTGCTCCTGCGGTCAGCGGACATCACTTTATACGGGTATGCTTTGTATTGGTAATCGTCCTACACTAAGTGAGGGACTTGCTCGTACCATAGAAGTGCATATCTTTGATTTTAATACAAATCTATATGCACAGCACATGACGCTGTTTTTTGAACATTATGTGCGTCCTAATAGAAAGTTTGCTTCTTTAGATGAGTTACAGGAGCAAATACAGAGAGATGAAACAGAAATAAGAGCTTACTTTGGTGAGCATAAATAAGAAATACTAGATTATGGATAAGCAAACATTAAAGATTGCGCTCATTGGTTATGGTCGTATGGGGCATATGCTTCATAAAATAGCTGAAGGAAGAGGGCATCAAATTGTTTTGACAATAGATTCTGCTGATGATGCTGCTTGGGATAGTCCACTATGGCAAGATATAGATGTAGCGATTGAGTTTACTCAACCAAGTGTCGCATACAGCAACTGTTTACGCTTGCTAGAGAAAGGCGTTGCTATCGTGTCTGGAACTACTGGCTGGGCTAACGAACTAGAAGACCTTAAGAAGCAAGTTTTAGAGCGTGGGGTAAGTTCCTTAATGTGGGCATCAAACTTCAGTATAGGGGTTAATTTATTCTTGGAAATCAATCGCCGTGTAGCTGGACTTATGGAACACGTCGGGCAGTATAAGGTGACGATGGACGAGACGCACCATATTCATAAGTTAGATGCTCCAAGTGGAACGGCTATTACCATTGCCGAGAACATCATACAGTCTATGCCTAGTCGTTTGGATAATTGGCATTTGGCTGGAGAGGGTGCTGAAGCATCAGATAAAAGTCTATCTATTACAGCGCACAGAGAAGGCGAAGTGCCCGGTATTCATAGTGTTACTTATTCGTCTGATGTAGATAGAATCACCTTGACGCACGAAGCTTATGGTCGTGAAGGTTTTGCTGAAGGTGCTGTCGTCGCCGCAGAATACATAGCAGGACGCCAAGGCGTGTTTACTATGAATGATTTACTTAATCACTTTCTAGAAAAATAATTAAGATTATGGCTCTCAATCGTTATATCCCCGATAAAGAAACACCTAAAAAACGTACTTGGCGTTATGTGCTAGGTGCTGTGATGTGTCTAGCTACAATCGCTTTCTCAGCTTGGGCTGGTTGGGCATGGCTTATTGTATTGCCTTTTGTAGTGGACTATTATTTTACGAAGTTCATCAATTGGTCTTGGGGTCGTAATCATCGTAATCCTATTATAAAAGGATTGGTTTCTGTCGTAGGAGATGTGCTATATGTGATTGTTACAATTACGTTTATCTTTACATTCTTCTTCCAAAACTTTGGTATTCCGTCATCATCATTAGAGAAAACTCTGCTAACGGGCGATTATTTGTTTGTAAGTAAACTCAAATATGGTCCTCGTTTGCCTATGACGCCTCTGAGCTTGCCCCTTGTACATAATCGCTTGGGCGATATGGAAACATACAGCACAGCATGGACTTTACCTTATAAGCGTTTAGCTGGTTATGGTAAGATTGAACGTAATGACCTTGTTGTATTTAACTTCCCTGCAGGCGATACGGTCGCAACGCGCATGACTAACCCTGACTACTTAACGCTCTGCTATATGTACGGTCGTGATGTCGTTAATCACGATAAAGCTGTTTATGGTGATATTGTTTATCGTCCTGTAGATAAGCGTGACCATTACGTTAAGCGTCTTATCGGGATGCCCGGAGATACTTTACAGATTAAGGATGCACAAGTTTATATCAACGGTAAGGCTCAGAAAAATCCAACGCACATGCAGTTGAATTATTTAGTGCAAACGAATGGTCTTGAACTTACAAAAGAACTACTCGACGAACTAGAAATCAATTACCGAGATGTGTCGGAGCAACCTGCATTACAGGCTGTTAGCCCTGAACAGATTGAGCAGTTTAAGGCTCAATCAGGCTTAAGTCCTATTGATGATAGTGGTAGTTATGGTCGTATCTATGAGATGCCACTAACAGAAGAGATGAGAATGCGCCTTAAGGGTGAGGCGGGTATTGTCAAGATTGTCCGCACTCACTATACTCCAGACGCTAGCACGCTCTATCCCTTAGGACTACATCCAGATTGGACTGTAGACAATTATGGTCCTATTTATATCCCTAAAGCTGGGGTAACTATTCAACTTAACCCTCTGACTTATGCTACTTATGAGCGTTGTATCAGAGCTTACGAAGGGCATAAGCTAGAAGAGCGTTTGGGGCAGTATTTCATAGATGGTAAGCCTGCTACTAGCTATACCTTTGCTCAGAATTATTACTGGATGATGGGGGATAATAGACATAATTCAGCTGATAGCCGTGCTTGGGGCTTTGTGCCAGAAGACCATATTGTAGGGACTCCATCGTTCTTATGGCTATCGCTTAATGATGAGCAACCTCTCTTCTCGGGTGGCATACGTTGGAGCCGCATGATGCGCTTTATTACAGGTAAATAAGTAAAAGGTAAGACGACTCTCATGAGCCTACTCTTGTCTACTGCATACGCTCCTCTTGTCGAGTATATGATGCAAATCTATGCTCATCAAGGGGAACGTATTTTTATTGAGGCACACGAGCATATCGTTAAGCAAAGCTGGCGTAATCGTTGTGATATTCTTACTGCTAATGGCGTTCAGAGTCTAACCATCCCTATTGAACGACCTCAAGGAGGAAAGACACTGATTAAGGATATTCGTATTAGCGAACATGGTGCTTGGAGGCATGTCCATGAGCAGGCTATTCGTTCTAGTTATGGGAGTAGCCCATACTTTGAGTTCTATTGGGACGACATCAAGCCTTTCTACGAGAAGACTTATACCTATTTGTGGGACTATAACATAGACCTTTTATTGAGTCTTTGTAGGCTGATGGATATAGACGTACAACTAGAAGAAACATCAGACTTTATTCCATTGAAGGGCTCTGATGAAAACTTTCTTGATATGCGTTACAGCTTTCATCCGCGACATCTTAGTAGAGAGTGTGCAGAAGCCTTGCCTTATTATCAGCCTTTTGCCTCTCGTCATGGTTTTGTTTCGCAACTCTCGGTTTTGGATTTACTTATGAATATGGGACCTGAGAGCTTACTGTATCTTCATCAAAGTCTGCAAAGATTATGATTCGTATAGGCTTTATAGGCTTGGGCTATCGGGGCATGTATCTCTTAAAGTTATTGACCTCTATGCCTGATTTGGTGAATGTCGTTGCTCTTGCTGACCCATCACCCGAAGAAGACTTAAGGAATGCTTCTTGGCATATCTACGATAAGGGGAGAGATGACTACCGTCGAATGGTCGATACCGAGGGTTTAGACCTTGTGGTGATTGCGTCCCCTTGGGCTTGTCAGGTTGAGCAAGCTCTGTATGCAGTGCGTGCAGGCTGTCATGTCGCTTTAGAGATTAAAGGCGGATTAGGTGTAGGGGAGTACGATGAACTTGAGCAAGAGTTGCAACAAAGAGGGTTAAAGGCTTTTCCTCTAGAGAATGCGCTTTTTAAGAGAGAGGTTTTATCCCTTCTTCAGATGTGTAAGGCTGGTTTGCTTGGTCAGATTGTGTATATGCGTGGAGGTTATAGGCATGATTTGCGACAGATATTGCTTACATCAGATGGCTCTTTACCCGATAAGGGCGAGGGACGTTGGCGTTTGCCTTATTATTGGGAGGGGCAGGCTGATATTTATCCTACTCATGGTTTTGCTCCTTTGGCTCTTATCGCAGGCCTGCCTTATCATGATAATATTGTGATGGTGCAGAGCTGCTCTTCCGCTTCTTGGGGGCTAACAGAAAGAATGTCTACTGACCTCGGTGCAAGTCTAGAGAAATCAAAAATACTTGGAGACGTCGTCAGTACGCAGATTAGAACCGAAAAAGGGATTTTGATAACGCTAACTCATGATACGACTCTACCGCGTCCTCGTAGTTTGGACTGGGAAGTGCAAGGTACAAAAGGAGTATGGAATGGCGAGCGTAGGCAGATTTATATAGAAGGTAGAAGTCCTTTAGAGCAATGGGAAGACGATAGCCCTTATATCAATGAGTACGAGCATGAGTATTGGACTAAATGGGGAGAGGAAGCTTTACTGATAGATAAGCATCATGAAGGCATGGATTACATCATGCTAAGGGCTATGATTGAAGA